>JAZGDH010000128.1:0-3896 GCA_036477555.1 Acidobacteriota bacterium | reverse complement strand
TCAGCGAGCGCCTCGAAGTTCTTCCGCGGATAGAGAAGTTTCTTGTCGCTCTCGATCGCATTGTCGCGGAGCGTCCGCCGGCACAGATCGACGAGTTTCGACTGCAGGTCACGTTGGGCGGGCGTGAACAGCCACTGCGGATCGAACTCGTACCCGAGCCCCCAGAACGGCTCGGAGCCCCATTTTTTTTGAGACATGATTGTCCTCGGACCTGCCTTATTCTAGATCAGCGAGCATGATTCTATCCACCATCTTCCCTCCATTGGGCTGGAGGAGATTCGGTTACCGCGCGGGAATCCTTTCGAACTCGTAGATGGCGAACAGACCGTGGGCAGCACCCCAGCCGGGCTGGATCGCCTGCTCAAGATCGCGCAGCAGATATCCGAGCTGCGGCTCGATGAGATTTGCGACCGGGTCGCCGACCCGGAACCCCTTCACCTGCCGGAACACATGCTGGAGAGTCCGGATGGCGTCACGCACCGCTTCGGGCAGATCATCGGCGGGCGGACCCCGGCGCACCTCGGGATCGCCGGTCCGCTCGATCCCCTCGATGCACGCCAGCACGACGGCGTTCCACCCCTTCTCGAATCCGCTGAAGTATGCGTTGAGACGGGGATGATCGGGATGGGGGACGTAATCGAACAGCAGGCTGGAAAGATCCGTGCGCGTGTTGGGCGTGTGCAGGGAATTGACCGCGGAACGAAGCGACGGGGCGCGCCGGTTGAACTGAGCCGTGTCCATGTGGCGACCCACGAGGACAGATCGATCGCGCAGCTCCCTGCGGCTCACGCGCACGCCGTTCTCGGACGTCGTCCGCTCCACGAAGTCGTCGAACTCCTCGCCTCCCCAATAGCGGAGGAGGAAGTGTCCGTTCTGTCCAGCGCTGCGATGCTCAGGAGGAAAAATGTACGCCATCGAATAGGGCTGCATGGCCGGGGAGGCACCGTTCCGGGTCCAGTAACAGGGCCACTCATAGGAATAGCGGCCGATCAGATCGGCGACGAACACTGCTCTCTCTCCCATGTGCCTGCAGACGTCCCCCAGCAGCTTCCCCATCGCTTCATCCGGCAGGTGCGAGAGCGCGCCGAAGGAGGAGAAGTAGATGTCGTATGGGGATTCGTCTTCGGCAACCGGCAGGCCTTCCTGTAGGTCGGCGATCTCGAACTTCAGCTTCGCATTCGCTCCCCATCTCTCCGTCGCCTTCTCGACCATGGACGGGGAGAGATCGACGCCGCGGTAGAATTGCGGCCCCTCATGAAACAGACGCTCCGGCTCACCCAGTGTGAACCCTCGAGACGGTCGGCGCAGCTCGGTGAGGAGCCGGATCCCTTCTCCGGTCCCGCAGCCCAAATCGATCACCCGGAGCGCCGGAGGAGGCCGCACTGCGTCGACGAACGGAACCAGGAATCGCTCGAGCGCCGTCCGGGTGATCTGATCCTCCCAGAATTGACGGACGGGATCCTTGCCGCGGTACGTCGTGGCCCGGGTCGTATCGTACATCCCGATCGCGATCGCCTTTTCGTATGCTATGAGAGCTTTGTTGGTTTCCATCTGTTCGCGGCTCCGTTCGCGGTTGCTCTAGCGGACGATCTGTCTTGTGTTGGCCTGCCGCAACCGCCGAACCGGAGAGTCGGGTGCCTGCGCACTCCAGTAATGGAGCGGGCACTACAACTAACCACAGACGTTCCCGCTCGAGGATCGGCAGAAACCAATCTGAATTCAGTGTTGAGGATATACCGTATCAAAAACCGTGCGGAGTTTGAACCCCCCCGGCGGAGGGCCTCGGGGCGCGCACTTCGTAAATATTCGCGACAGTAATCAGGTCTTCCCCACCATGAACCGGCACGAGGAAGCGTCGGTACTCGCCTCCCTCGAATTCGTCGAGCCTCTTCCAATGACTGACGAGATCTTTCGAGATGAACAGCTTGACGGAAATCAGGGGCGCCTGAGCGCTCAATCGCATGCCGGGAAAACCGCCCGTCAGTCCCCAGCCGGTCTCGTCCCTTTCACCCCGAACCGAAGCGTCTATCCAGGTCCCCGGTACGGGCTCGATGACCGAGTGCCTCGACTGCCCTGGAGCGAGGCTGCCATAAACCGCAAGGTGATGGGATGCGTCGAAGAGCGCGTCCATGATCTCCTCGGCCAGCGCAAGGGACCGGCGGGTATTTCCTTCGGGAGGCGCGCTGCGCAGCGCGTTGATCCGGGAGAGCATCCGGTCCAGACCCTCTCCGAGATCGATGAGCGGAAACTCCGTGCGCGACATGTTTCCGCGACTCAACCGTTGTCGGCGCCGAGAAGGTCGCGGCGGGCTTTCTCGAGATGCTCGGTGATGGTGCGGACCGCGCTCTCGATTTGGCGGCTGCGGAGGGCCTCGTACAGGGCGCGGTGTTGTTGGTTGTACTCGGCGATGCGCTCGACCGTGAGGATTTTGTCCTTCATGGCATGCCACTGTGCGTGGCTGCGGACCTCATTAATCCGATGATAGATCCAGGCCAGCAGTGGGTTGTGACTGCACTCGGCCAGGCGCTGATGAAACTCCACGTCCCAGCGGGTGAAGTGCTCGGTGTCACCGCCCGAGCGCTCCAGGTGCTCCAGCGCTTCGGCCAGGCGCTCGAGATCCCGGGCAGTCGCGTTGGCGACGGCCAGCTGTGTCGCATGGGGCTCGATCGCCATACGGACCTCGATCAGTTCCAGCGGGCTCGTGATCTCGGCGATCTCCCCCCCGTCGACGCCCGGACGGTGGGCCGCGAAGGTGCCGCTGCCGATTCGACGCACAACCATCTGTCGTTCCTCGAGCCGATGAAGAGCGGTGCGGACGGTGCCGCGCGAGACCCGGTACAGCCGCGCCAGCTCTCGTTCGGTCGGCAGTTTCTCGCCGGCCGCGTAGACCTCATCGAGGATGGCGCGCCGCAGTTCGGCGGCGATCAAAGCGGATCCGCTGGCGATGGCAGACTGCCGGGCGTTCAGGATCCTCGAGGGCTCTTCACCCGCTTCCCCGCCGATCGATCGCGGTCGCCCGGGAATGTCGGCCGGGGTTTGATCCATTTGCAGTCCTTTTGGAAAAATTGGTTTACAAGAGGATCAGATTATGGTATAGCTTTGGTTCAATAGTCAACCTGATTCGGCGATCGTTCGGCCGCTTCTTCCCGATTACACGAACGGCGGCCCGATGTGAGGATGGATTCGGATGGCCCTGCCTTCCCACGTCAGATATCTCGTCATTGGCGCGGGTGTCCACGGTCTGAGCACCGCCTACCATCTCGCCCTCGAACTCAAGAGCCGCGGCCGGGGAGACGGTCGTGACATTCTGATCGTCGACAAGACCGGCATCGCCGCGGGCGCTTCCGGGATCGCCTGCGGTGTCATCCGTAACAACTATTTCCAGCCGGCCATGCGCGATCTGATGGTGCACTCGGTGGAGATCTGGGAGAGCGATCCCGAAGCGTACGCTTACCAACCGGTCGGATACATGCAGATCAGCGCCGAGGGGATGCACGAGGACGTCGCGTCGATCGCGAAGCATCATCAAGAGGTCGGCTACGAGTCGGTGTTCATCGAGGGCGCGGCCGACTGCGATCGGTACATGAAGGGGCTGTTCCACGACTGGCAGGCCCGAGGGATCACCTCGGTGCTGCACGAGAAGCGGGGCGGCTATGCCAGGAACGCGGCCAGCATGTATGGCCTGGCGACCAAAGCGCAGAACGAAGGCGTACGCATCGCCACGGGAATCGAGGTCACCGGATTCGTGCTGAAAGGTGGCGCGGTGGCGTCCGTCGAGACGAACCGGGGCAGGATCGAAACCGATCACGTAATCGTCGGATGCGGCCCGTGGGTGAAGACGATCTGGGACATGCTCGACCTTCCGAAGAAAATTTCGATCCGTGGGAAGAACGGCA
>JAZGDH010000127.1:0-2574 GCA_036477555.1 Acidobacteriota bacterium | reverse complement strand
GGATAGGAAAGAATGATGCCGAGAATCGCCGTCGACAATTCCAGGGGCTGCCCCTCCTCCACCACGGTCAGCCCCGTTAACGATATCTTTACGAATTCCGCTCGCGATGAGGCCGGCTGCCTCGGTGCGTCCTCGACCCGGAGCGGATTGCGGGCCTCGAAGAACTGCCGCGCCCGCTTCTTGATTTCCGCCTGATCGGTGGAATCGATCATGGTTTTGCCGCCGAGCGCCAGATGAATCCAGTCCTGCAGATCCCGCACTCTGATCAATACCTCGTGACGGATCTCACGAGGCTCGATGTACAGGAAGGACATGAGCGCGCTCTTGTGGTGCCGCTTCAGGTTCCGGTTGTCGAACCGACTGTACCACGGGTCGTTCCAGTCGAGGCGGAGAGTGGCGGCCGATGAGAGATAGCGAAAGTCGATGACGGGAACCGCCTTGTGATAGGCGATAAAGCCGATGCTGACGATGGTATTCCCGCCCGCAGCCGTGGGCGGGGAGATCGTCAGGGAGCTTGGCCTGCCGCTGAACGGGTAGTCGATCTCCGCGAACAGCACGCGCTTGTCGGCAGGCGCCTCCGGCACCCGCTGGCCGGTTGACGGGTTGAGCCGGCCGGCAAATCGTGACTTGCGATCCACCCGCAACCGCGGCTCGGCGAGCCTCAGCTCGGCGGGTAGCAGAACACCATTCGGACCTCTGATGCTGAGCACGCTCGTGGAGAAATGCGTCATCCTCTCATCCTCGGAAGGACGATCTGCGCCACCCTCCTTGAGCATATCGTCGGGAATCAGATCCTCGAAATACTCGAGATCGCCGACATAGACTTCCAGGCGGACGTTCACCCGATCATCGAGAACCGTGATCTCGGCGATATTCGGAGCGGTTTCAGCGCCGGTGAGATTCAACATGTCCGCGTAAGCGTGAGTGAACGGGACCAGCACCAGGCCGACAGCGAGAAGGATCTTGCACACCTTTCGGCCGCATTCCGGATAGGGCGTCTTTTTCATTTTTTCTTGCAGACTTATCAGCTCGTATTCGCGGACTCAGCGCAGGCTAGATCAAGGGAATCCCCGGGACACGGGGTCAGGCCCAAAAGGGGTGTAACCCGAACTAGTTCGCAACAAATCGTTCCATGATGAAGTTGGCGATACAATCGAAAAGCATCATCCCGAGTGCTGGTCAGATTCGTCATCATTTTGCATGACCCTTCGGAGAGGTCAATCAGCAGCAGGGATGTAACATTTATCGGCGACGAGTTTCACTACGGTAGAACCATCCTGGATGGGCGCGACCAGGGTTGCCCGCCGATATGAAGCACGCGTCGGCCTGAAGTCCTCCAATCGATTGCGACGTGTGCCGATATTGTGCCACCGTGAATTATGGTGAAACAGGAAATCAGCGAGTTACGTCGGGCTTGCGAATGCGGCAAGCGTCGCAAGTGACTGTTCTAGTTGAAATGTCGAACTCGTCGGCGTGACTTCGAACCAGATGGTCGGGGGCTCGAGTCATAAGCTCCCCCCAGATCTGAGACAGGCTAAAGTTATAGCTTTCTGGCAAAATCGGGAATTAATCGGGTGAACGTCGGGCGCTTCGAACCGTGATCCGGGTATCAGCCCCGACACCCCCGTCGAATGCGCCATCAAGGAACCTGCTTCCGGTCCGATATTCAGTTCATGGGGCACCCGGCGCTCCTATCCCCGGGAGCAATCTTGACCGCCCCGCATGCTGTTCCAGGAGTTTTGAGTTCTGGCCCTCACCATGACATTGTCCGGCGCTCACGCGGTGCCCTGGCACGCGATGGTACAGTTCCATCGCGAGGTGACTCGGCGCGCCGGGGGAGCGTTCTTCGCGCTGCCGGTCACAGTGTCTGCGACCGAGCGCTGGAGCTCGCTCGCCGGGTTCGAACCCGGGCAACTCGCCGGGCCGTGGGAGCTCGACTTCGAGGCGCTCGAGAGCACCTACCTGCAGCGGAAAATCCGAACGGGACCGGGCGAGGCATTCATCGGTGGGCCCTGCTGGTTTCGCTGGAGGTCCGAGGGCAACCAGCGTCGGTGTCTCGACTGGATCCCGCTCATCTACCGTGAAGTGACGGTTGAGGACCGGCACGACCGCCTGCGTATCGTTCCGGCGCAGGGTGGTTGGGAAGTCTGTCCGCTGGTGTTTCAGTTTCTCGAGCAGCGCAACGTCCAGACGCTTGCTCCCCTGGACGAAATGCTGCCGGACCTCCTGTCCAGGGCGGAGTCCAAAGCGGCCGAGGACGGTCACGGTCTGACTCGCACGCTCACCGACGCGTTCCGGCTGGTCGCGCCCGAGCTCGGCGAGGCGCTCGTTAAGGCGCGTGACGGCTTCCCCGTCGACCGGGCAGAGTACGTGCCTTCTCCGTGGGTGCTGCTCAGCGCTGCGGCGAAGCCCTCGACGATGACACAGCGCGTTCTGCGCGACTACGGTCAGCTGGAGCGCCACCTCGCTGCCTCCCCGCACCACATCGGCGGGCTCGGATTGCTGGAGAATGCACCCGGCGCCACCGTGCAGGAAGCGCGCGAGGTTGTTCCGATTGTTCCGCTCAATGACGCG
>JAZGDH010000126.1:0-2677 GCA_036477555.1 Acidobacteriota bacterium | reverse complement strand
AACGATCCGCGATTCCGGTCGCGCGGCGCGCTCTCGCCACGCGGGTCCCGGGCCCGGGGCGAATCGAACAGGACGGTGAGGAGATCCTGTCGGCCGCCCTCGCAACGCTTGGAGAGGTTCTGCGCCGTGGAGGGCGAAGGTCAAACGGGCGCCTCCCGCGGCATCGACTCGGCATCGCCACGCAGCGCTCCACGATCCTCTTCTGGGATCGCGACACCGGCCGGCCGCTGACCCCCGCCTACTCCTGGCAGGATCGACGCGGCGCCGTGATGTGCGATCGATTACGTCACTCCGGCTCCGCGGCCGGGAGGACCGGCCGTTCCGAGCGACACCGCACAATCGACACGGCAGCGCTCGTCGCCACGCGCACGGGGCTGCGGCTCAGCCCGCACTACTCCGCTTCGAAGCTCGCATGGGCGTTGCGTAACGTACGCGGCTTGAGGCGCCGGATCATCTCCGGGCGGGCGTTGTGGGGAACACTCGGGACTTTCATCCTCTATCACCTGAGTGGCGGAGCGTACTACGCCATTGATCACGCCAGCGCCCAGCGGACCAGCCTGATGGGAATCGACGATCTCGCCTGGGATCCGGAACTGTTCGAGCTGTTCGGTCTCGAGCCGTTGCTCGATACGCCCGTCCTGCCCGCGATCCTCCCGACCATGCCTTCCGGACAGCCGGATATCGTACTGGGACGAAACCGCATCGGCATCGGAGCGCTGACCGGCGACCAGCAGGCCGCGATCGTCGGTCGCGGAGGTCTGCGAGCCGATCGGATCCTGATCAACTACGGCTCGGGCGCCTTCGTACTCAGGCCGGGCGTCGAGGGGGCACGATCGGCAAGCGGCCTGCTGCGGACCCTCGTCGCCTCGTGGCGTCGCGAGGAGAGATCCGGTCTCTATCCCGCGATGGCGACTCGTTTCGCCCTCGAAGGAACAGTCAACGCGGCCGGGATCGCGCTCGACTGGGTTCTGCGGCGGTGCGGACTGCGGATCCCACTCACGAGGATCGACCGTTTCCTCGGACCCGCACCTGAGGGGGTCCGCGCCCTTCATTTCCTGCCGGCGGTCGGCGGTCTCGGGGCGCCCCACTGGGAGGCGCGGGCGCGCCCGAGATTCTCAGGTGACGTGCGGAGCGCGGCCGATCGCGATCTGGTGCGCGCCGTGATCGAGTCGGTCGCTCAGCGCTGCGCGGAGATCGCGCTGCTGATGGGATCGCTGACCCTGCGTGACGCGCGATCCGGAGCCGCTGGAGGGACGACGATCCTCGCTTCCGGGGGACTGACCGCCTGCCGCACCCTCATGCAGGCGCAGGCCGATCTACTGCAGTGCCCGGTGATCATCGATCCGGTGCCGGAGGCGACCGCACTGGGCGCCGCCGCGATGGCCGCGGGCGATCCGGAACGCTTGTTCGGTGGAGAGTGTGAAGGCATTCACCAGGTCGGGGCGGCGCTGCATCATCGACGCCCGGGCGCGCTCATCATCCCGCCCCGGATCGGGCGCGACGAGGCGGCCGCGCGACGCCGCGCCTGGCGGCGGGCGGTCTACGGTCGGGACGGCGCCCCGGCCGCCTTCGGCAGCTGAGCCTCACCGGCAAGGAGCGGACGCACCGACCTGTCGAAGGCGCTCCCGGGGAACGCGCCCCAGTAGATCCGGTCGACAGTGAGGTCACGATCGATCAGAAATGTCGTCGGCTGTACCGGCACGCCGCCGTAGGCATCGAACACCTTTCGGTCGGCCACCAGGATCGGGTAGTTCACACCGAACGTCTTCAGGAATTTCCCCATCAGCGCTCCCTCGTGCTGCGGGATCAGAATCTCATCGAGGTTGATCCCGATCACCATTAACCCCTGATCCCGGTAGACGTCATACAACCGCATGAGGGCGGGAGTCTCCTGGCGGCACGGCCCGCAGGTGGAAAACCAGAAATTCAGGATGATCACCTTGCCACGGAAATCCTCCAGGCGCGCGGTTCCCCCCGACAGATCGGCAAGGGCGAACGGCGGAGCCGGTTTGTTGACGAATTGTTCGTTGTAGGCGCGCCGCTTCTCGCGCATCGCGGCCGATCCGCGCTGCGCCGTCGCGGTCGTCGCGACGCACAGGACGGTGAGGGCTGTCAGCACGCCTGCGATGGCGGGAGATCGTTTCATGCGTCGCCTCCGGCCTCCTTCAGTCGCGCGATCACCCGATCACGATCGAGAAAGGCGAGAAACCATCCGGCCCGCGGCCCGCGCGAGCGACCCAGGAATGCGCGATAGATCGACTCGAACGCGCTGTTGGTCTTTTCCAGCCCCACCTCCTTGGCCAGTTCGTAGATCAGAGAATGGATCTCCTCCCCGCTCATCCCGGCGCCGAGCCGCTCCGCCAGTCGTGCCAGGAACAGGCGTTGCTCCGCCGCCAGCTCGCGGGCCTCGGGCGGAAGCGCGCTCTGCACCGAAAACTTCGCTTCCGGGGGCGCGAAGGCGTCGAGCCAGCGTGTGGCGTACCCGGCGCGTTCCTTCAGAGCGGCGGGATCCTCGACCGGATAGCCGTTGCGACGCAGGATGATGATCGCCTGATCCAGATCGCCGCCGGCCATCTGCACGACATTCACCAGGTGCCGGAACGGGATTCCGACCGGCGTGAACTCATGCGCCGCCGACAGTGTCAGCGTCCGGGCGTCGCGGTTCTTCGAGGCGACG
>JAZGDH010000125.1:0-3925 GCA_036477555.1 Acidobacteriota bacterium | reverse complement strand
GCACGACGAGGAGTTGCTCGGGATCCTGAAGATCGCCACGCGGGAGCCCGGCACGTTCGGGACGCTGGAGGCCGATGCGGTCAAACGTGTCCTGCGCCACGTCGCCTCCGTAATCCACAACGCCCGTCGAGCCCTGTCGATGGAGGAGCGCATCCTCGAGGCGGAGAAGAAGCACGCCATGGCCGACCTCGCGCGTGCCATCTCGCACGACGTGAAGAACGCTATCGGTGCGATCCTTCCACTCGCCCAGCAGTCGCGCGAGGATCTGGAATGCGGTTCGTTCGATCGGAAGGTGCTCCAGGAGGATCTGCGCCAGATCGAGCAGTCGGCCAGGATCTGTCAGCGCATCTTCGATGGCATGCTGCAACTGGCGCGCTCGGGCGTACGGCCGGTGGAGGCCGCGCCGCTGGCGACGATCCTCGACGGGGCGATCTCGATTCTCGGGACACGACTGAAGCGGGCGGGCGTGGAGCTGGACCTCCGCATCCCCGATGGGCTGCCCGAGGTGAATGCGAGCCGCGGTGGTCTGGAGCAGCTCTTCCTAAACCTGTTCAGCAATGCCCTCGAGTCGATGTCGGCCGGAGGGCGCTTAAAGATTCGCGCCCGGGCCGTCGGCTCGAACATCGAGGTGAAGGTCTCCGACACCGGCATGGGGATCCCGTCCGAGCAGCTGAAGAGGATCCACGAGCCGTTCTACACGACCAAGGCGACCGGCTTCGGGCTGGGCCTGGCGATCTGCCGATCGATCCTTTGGGATGCGGGTGGCGAGATGAGAATCGACAGCTGTCCCGGCAAGGGAACGATCGTCACGGTCCTCCTCCCGATCCATACGAAGACGGCCGGTGTGCGCGAAGCGGTCGGAGGGGCCGCCCGGGAGCGGGGCGCGTCCGCCCGTCCGCTGTCGCGTGAGCCGGTATGAAGCCTTCGGGGAAGCGGATTCTCGTCGTCGATGACGACCCGGCGATGCTGCGAACCGTCGAGCGGATCCTGTCGCCCGCGCACGAGGTCCGGGGGTTCGAATCGGGCAAGAGCGCCCTGGCCGCCTTCGAGCAGCAGCCGTTCGATGTGGCGATCGTGGACGTGCGCATGCCCGGCATGGATGGATTCGAGGTGACCCATGCGATCAAATCGACCAACCCGCGTACCGAGGTGATCCTCGTCACCGGGTCGGTGACCGATCTCGATGACAAGCTCGTCCGCTCGGTGAAGGAGCGCGCCGGCTACTTCATCACCAAGCCTTTCTCGCGCGCCGTTCTGACCTCTCTCGTGGATCGATCGCTGGAGATCCAGAGCCTGGAGGCCGAGCGCGACAACCTCATCCGCACCCTGACCGAGGATCTGGGTCGCGCGCGCCGCTACCAGCAGGCCCTGCAGCCGAAGGGCCTGCCGCGATCGTTCGGTCCGATCCGGGTCGCCTCGGCCTACCTGCCGAGTGAATCGGTCGGCGGCGACCTGTTCGACGTGATGCCGCTGGGAGAGCACCGCCTCCTGTTGATGGTGGCGGACGTCGTCGGCCACGGCGTGGCCGCCGCCCTCGTCACCGGGATGGTCAAGACGGCGATCGGGCGGTCGCTGCAGGACGAGGAGGGGCTGGTGCCGATGGCGCGCGGGGTGATCGAAACGCTCGCCCCTCTCGGACCGCACCGGTTCGTTACCATGTTCCTCGGTATGATCGACGTCCGCAGGCGCACCCTCGACTACGTCAACGCCGGTCATCCGCCGGCGTTCATCTGGGGAGGCGACCGGGAGACGCGCAGCCTGGACGCCACGACGCCGCTTCTCTCGTACGGGATCGGCATGTCGCCCGAGCCGGCGCGCAAGGTTCCGTTCGGTCCGGGCGAGCGACTCGCCCTCTATACCGACGGCCTGTACGAGATCCGGGATCCGGCGGGAAACGAGTTCGGGCGGGAACGGATCGCAAAGACGCTCGTGGAGAAGAAGGGATCTCTCGAGGAACTGGTCGCGGCGACAACAAAAGTCACGAAGCGGCATGCCGGAGGGCGCCCGCCCGACGACGATCTCACCCTGCTCGTCGCGGAGTTCGGTCGCGAAGGCCCGGCCTGAAACGCGGGGAGCATGGTGGCGGCACACTGGTCGGAGCTCGACGACGAGAAACTGCTCGCGATCCGCGTCTGCGATCTCGAACTGCGGATCGAGGGGACCGAGCTCGAGGCGCGTGTCGAAAAGCTGTTCGTCGAGATGGACAGTCAGGGATTGCATCGCTTCCGCCCGCGCATCTATCTCGGTGACGAATGGTTCAGCCCCGACGGCGTCCCGTCGATCTCGATCCCGTTTTTCCTCGCCCATCCACGACTCAAGGCTCTCGAGAAGAAATTCATGCTGGAGGCGGAGGGCGGCACTGAAGAGTGGTGCCTCAAGCTGCTGCGCCACGAGTGCGGTCACTCATTCGATCATGCCTATCGCCTGTCGCGCAAGCGGCGCTGGAGGGAGCTGTTCGGCCCTCCCTCGGGGGAGTACGATCCCGACACCTACCACCCCCGCCCGTACAGCAGAAGCTACGTCATCCACCTCGATAACTGGTATTCGCAGGCGCATCCGTCGGAAGATTTCGCCGAGACGTTCGCAGTCTGGCTGAACCCCGCATCGAACTGGTCGACACGCTACGCGCGCTGGGCCGGCGCGCTCGAGAAGCTGAATTACGTCGAACGTCTCGCGCGGCAGTACGGCGATCGCATGCCGGATGTGACCCGGGGGCCCCACACCTACCCGGCGTCGCGGATGAAGATCACGCTCGAACGCTTCTATAAGAGGAAGATCCGGCAGAACCGGGCGCAGTACCCCGACTTCTTCGACGCCGACCTGAAAAGCATCTTCGATGGCGAGCCGCAGCTTCCCCGGAAGGATTTCGGGGCAGCCGGTTTCCTGCGCCGCAACCGGAGCATGATCGTTCCGACCGTGAGCCGCTGGACCGGTGAGAAGAAGTACGCCATCCATTCGCTGGTTCGGAAGTTGACCACGCGCTGCGAACAAATCAATCTACGACTCGGCAAGACCGAATCGCAGACGAATCTCGAGGTCGCCGCCTATCTGGCGACCCTGGTGATGAACTACCTCTTTACCGGACGCTTCAAGCGTACGGTCTGAATGGAGGGGGCACCCGCATGCCGGCCCGGAAGCTGAGGATTCTGGTCCTGTTCGATGTCGGGTTTTCGCCGGCCTCGGACCACGACTACAGACCGGAGCTCCGCGACGACTCCTACGAGACGGAGAGCGACGTGATCAAGTCGCTGCGGCGGATGGGGCACGAGGTCCGGCCGTTCGGCGTCTTCGACGACATCCACGACCTGATCGAAGCGATCCGCTCCGAGCCGCCCGATCTGACCTTCAACCTGTGCGAGGCGTTCGACGGGGATCGCAATCTCGAGCCGAACATCGCCAGCCTCCTGGATCTGATGAAGGTGAAGTACACCGGGGCTGGCCCCGCGGCTCTGCAGATCTGCAAGGACAAGGGGCTGACCAAGAAAATCCTTTCCTATCACCGCATCCCGATCCCGCGCTTCGTCGTCTCGCGGCGTTCGAGGCCGCTCCGACGGCTGCGCCACTTCTCCTACCCGGCCTTCACCAAACCGCTGGGGCTCGAGGCGTCGGAGGGGATCGCCCGGATGTCGTTCGCCGACGACGAGAAGGGCTGCCTCGACCGTGTGCAGTTCATCCACGAGAGCATGAAGGTCGACGCCATTATCGAAGAGTACATCGACGGCCGGGAGATCTATGTGGGCGTTCTCGGCAACACCTATCTGAAGATTCTGCCGCCGCGCGAGTTGTTCTTCGCCCAGATCCCCGAGGGCGAACCGAGGTTCGCCACCTTCCGCGCCAAGTGGGATGTGAAATACCGCAAGCGCTGGGGGATCAAGAGCGGGCCGGCCGGCGAGATTCCCGAGAAAACGATGAGCAGGCTGCGCGA
>JAZGDH010000124.1:0-3515 GCA_036477555.1 Acidobacteriota bacterium | reverse complement strand
AAGGTCACACACAGCGCGGCGGCTCCCAGGATGGTCACGGTGACGTGGAACCGCAGCAGGACGGGACGCAGGGGTGTCGCGACCGCGATGACGTCCCGCGGGAGGGCGCCCGAAATGAACAACAGCACGAGCACGAGCGGCAGGATGATGATGTGCATCACCTCCAGCCGGTACCGGAGGTGGGCCGCCAGGTAGACAATCACGGCCGCCCAGGCGAGCACCGACAGGATCTCAGGGATAGTGACGAGCGGACAGCGTGATAATTCGTGGCCCAGAAGGACCAGTGCTCCGGTGTGCGCCAACCCCCCGAGGCCGGCGAGCCACGGCGTGACTTTGACCGCGGAGCGGCGGGAGGAGGGCAGGAAGGCCGGCAGGAAAGCGACGACGAAACCGGCGCTGTAGAAAAAGAGGGCGGCTCTCAGCAGGAGCAAACTCGAAACCATGGATGACCTCACAACACGCGCTGCGACTTACCGCCCCTCAAACGGAATCTTAGCACGCGTGCTCACGGAGCATCAACGGAAGCCCCCCACCGATACACGCCGACACCCCGCGCGGAACCCGCCGCAACGCTGCTCATGGTCGCTCGCGAGGAAAGGTGGAAGCCACCCACTGCGCATGGCGCGGCTCGAAATCGCCGCGTCGCGGCGGGTTCCGCGCCGGCTGCCTCCCTCCTTCGCGCCTTCCATTCTCGCTCTCACTGGTGCAAGCTTGAGCGGGGAAGGTGTGCTGCGGGCGAGGTGTCCTGGCCTGCGCTCGCCGGACCGTGCGGAAGTGAGCGCCGGGGACCCGATGCGCGAATTTCAGCGCAGCGGGCGGCGCGAAAGCAGCCGAGGGGAGCGTCGCGCAGCGACGCGGACCCGTGTCCGGAGGGCGCAGGCCAGGGCACCTCTGACGGGCGACACGCATGTCGGTGGGCATCTTGATCCATCGCGGGCGGGATGCTACGATTCTCGCCAACAGTGGAGTCACTCCTTGATCCGCGGGATCATCTTCGATTTCGACGGTACAATCGTCGATTCCTACGGGGCCATCACCGAAAGCCTCAATCACGTCCGGACCGCCCACAAGCTCCCTCCTATTGACCCGGAGAAGGTGAAGTCGATGGTGGGCCATGGCCTGGAGAAGCTGATCGGGGAGGCGATCGGCCCCGAACGGGTCAGCGAGGGAGTCAAACTGTTCCGTGAACAGTACGCGCAGGTGTGCGAAGAGCGCACCACCGTCCTGCCCCAGGTGAAAGAGACGCTCGAGAGTCTCGACGGTCGCGGATACCAGATGGGCATCGCGAGCAACAAACCGTCTTACTTTGTGCGCGACATTATCAAGGCGCTCGAGATGGCTCACCTCTTCGCCGAGGTCGTCGGCCCCAACGATGTGACGAACCCCAAGCCCGATCCGGAAATGTTGGAGATCATCATGATGCGGATCGGACTCGGCCCGGACGAAGTGGTCTACGTCGGCGACATGCTTCTGGACATCGAGGTGGCGCGGCGAGGCGGGGTTCCGATCTACGCCGTACCCACCGGCTCGGCGACACGCGAGGCCCTCCTCGAGGGACGGCCGGATCGGCTGCTGCACAAGTTTCCCGATCTCCTGACCTTTCTCCCCCCCGTCTCAGGGTCGCGCTAGCCTCCTGTCGAGCACGCACTTCACCTCGTCCAGCGCCACGCATGGCGATCGAAGCGCCAGGTTCGAATGCGACCCGTCCCACCGTACACCACGACCGCCATGACGGTGCTGCGCGAATCGCTGACGAACAGCGTGCCGCTGCTTGCCGTGCCGAGTGGCGTGAAGGTGATGATGTCGGATCGACCGAAGCGCACAGGATCGTCGCCGGGGAGAAGCGCTCCACGGCGGGGAGGTATCTGAGGAATCGCGACGTCCAGCAGCCCGAAATCGACGCCACCGAACCGGGATGCAAGATCGCGCGGCCCTGCGAGGAGCGGATCCCTCCCCGTTTCGATGTCGGCGGCACGCACGCCGTCGCCGTCGCCATCGGAGAAGAACGCGTATGAAAACGCTTCACCTTCCTTGATCAACCGCATCGCCACCCGACGGCGCGATGTGATCGCCTCCGAGCGCAGGCGGGTCAGTTCCGAGGCGAGGGTCCGCGCGGCGGCCGCGACACGGCTCCGGGACAACGCGGAGGTGAGTGCCGGGACGGAAACCGAGGCGAAGAGTCCCATCACGGCGAGGGCGAGAGCAACCTCCGGCAACGAGAGGCCGCTCTCGCCCCCTCCGATCACTTCCCGCCGACGGTCACGCGGCTGCGAATCCGGTCGAGAGTCCGATCCCCGATACCCCGGACGTTGAGCAGATCTTCCACGCGCTCGAACGGCCCATGCTTCTTCCGATACTCGATCAGTCGAAGCGCGTAGGACTCGCCGATGCCGGGGAGTGTCACCAGCTCCTCCAGATTCGCCGTGTTCACGTTGATCAGCTCCGGCGTTCCCTTCTGCGCTTTCGCGGCCGCGAGCGGCGCAGGGACGGCCGTCAGCGCCAGGACGACCAGCAGGAGCAATGCTCCGGGTACGATCATTCTGCGTCGTGTCATGGTGGATCCTCCTTCTGTTGTGGGATCGGGTTGAAAAAAAGGTAAATCTTGGGGGAGTGGGGATCATCGGACCCCCTGCCCGCGTCGTGGAAAAGAGTGGATCGCTGAACTGGAGAGCCGATCGGTTGTAGTGATCCACTCCGTGCCTCCCCCAAGCTCGAGGTTCGAATTCGCTACGTCATTACGGGGCCGGACGGTGGGAAGTGCAGGGAGTGTGCCAGCGGGGCCATCCCTGCACCCGGGGACCGGCGCATTCCCACGGAGCGGTTGGGGGGCATGGCGTCCAGACGATCAGTCGGTGGCGTGGCGGAGCCCGATCGGCTGTGGGAGGGGCGAACAGGATTGGATGTAGACGGACGGCGTGGTGGCGCGGTCGTTCGAAGGTGGACGGGGCACCCGGCTCAGAGGTTGACGGGCTCGGCCCAGAGGACACCGTCGATGGCCGCGATCTCCTTCAGCAGATCATTTTCAATCGGCGTGTCGAGATTCAGGATGGCGATCGCCCTTCCCCCCGAGCGATCCCGCCCCAGTGACATGTAGGCAATATTGACGCGCGCGTCGCCGATCGCGGCGCCGATCAGCCCCACCATACCGGGGCGATCGTCGTTGCTGACAATCAGCATCGGCCCTCGGAAGATCGCATCGAGGTAGTACTCGTCGAGGCGGACGAGCCGCGGATTCCGTTTTCCGAACAGGGTGCCGGCCGCGGATCGCGCCCCGTCCCGCCCCTTGATGCTGACCGAGATCAGCGCGGCGAAGTCATGCGAGGCGGCAGCCCGGGTCTCCTGCACACCGATGCCGATCTCCTTCGCAATCAGCATCGCGTTGATCGGGTTCACCGGATCGGACTGCCTGTCCTGCAGAAACCCTTTGACGAACGAGGCGGTCAGCGGCGGGGTCGGGTACTCGAGAATCGTGCCGGAGTACTCGATCGACAGCTCCGTCACGGGGCCGCAGTCGA
>JAZGDH010000123.1:0-4957 GCA_036477555.1 Acidobacteriota bacterium | reverse complement strand
TTTCTCAGCGTCGTGTCGGCGGTTGAGAATCCGAAGCTGACGGTCAAGCTGGTGGGTGTCCCGAAGAACTTCGGCACCGAGCCGGGCCCGTGGCAGGGGAAGCGGATTCAGACAATCCCGGCCATCATCGTCAAGTTCGACGGCCGCGAGATCACGCGGCTGGGGACTCAGGAAGGCGCCTCACCCGAGATCGAGCTGGCCAGCCTGGTCCAGACGCTCCCCTAGGAGTTTGTCCCGGTTTTTCGTCCGGCGCGCACCGCGGCGATCTCCCGATCGCGCTGCTCCTCGAGGCGGCGTCGCTCGCGGGCGTACTCCTCCTCGATCTTGTCGATCGCATCGGGGTCGGCCATCGCCTTATCGCTCTCCGCCTTGAACAGGATCTCCCGCTCCGCCAGCCCCGCGTCGCACTTCGTGCGGATCTCCGCGATCGCCTTCTTCTGCCGATCGTTGAGGGTCGCCGGCGGCTTCTCGCCCCGCTCCTGATCCTGACGCTCCAGCTTTTCAAGAGCGATCTCGTAAGCGCTCTTCGGCACCTTGCTCATGGCCTCTCGCTCCTCCCGCCGGCGGTCGCTTGACCCCCGCCGGGCCGGCACGGAGAATAGCACCATCTCCGAGGAGGATCGATGTCCCGGACCCTGAAAATCGTCTGTCCCTGCTGCGACAGCCTCATCGTCGTCGATCCCGCCACCGGCGCAATCCTGCGGGCGGAGCGCAAGGAGAAGAGGGAGCATCAGTCCCTCGACGACGCGCTCGCGCACGTGCAATCTCAAAAGCGTGACGCTCGCGACCGTCTCACCCGCGCGATGGATGAGGAACGCAATCGGGATGAAATCCTGGAGAAAAAGTTTCAGGAGGCTCGCCGCAAGGCCGCCGAGAATCCCGACGAACCGCCGCCTAACCCCTTCGAGGGAGATTGATCAACAGCGCGTGCGGGGGTGTATCGGGATGCGGGCTACGGAAGCGGCTCGCTCAGGCTGCCGGTCGCCGTCCTGCGGCGAAACAGCCTGACGAGCGTCCTGGCGCCCCAGGCCAGCGCCGCCACGACGATCGCGCCCAGGATCACCACGAGCCAGGTTCGCGCCAGCAGGCCGGCAAGCGTCGATTTGAAATCGATCCAGCCGCCGATCCTCATCGCGTCAGTGCGCGGCTGCGGGTTCATCTTTTCCTTAATCCGGGCCAGCGCGAACAGCTCGGCGCTTTCCCTCGGCGAGCGGAACAGAAGCATGTCTCCCGCGAGCTCATAGGCCTTCGCGGCGTAGGGCGAGCCGGGGCTGAAATCGACGTACAGCCGGTACATCTGCGCCGCTTCGCGCGCGCGTCCCGATTCCGCCAGGACCTGGGCGAGTTCCAGGTGCGCCTCGGTGGAGGCCTGAGTACCCGGGAAGGTTTCAATCAGCTTGCGGTAGTTCGACTCCGAGGTGGCCAGGTCACCGACATCATGGTGCGTGATCGCGAGGGTGTACAGGATCGTCGGCAGCAGAGCATGGTCCGGATAGCGTTCCTCGAAATCAATCAGAAGTTCGATCGCCCTGGCGTTCTGGCCACGAAGCCGGAGAGCCTGGGAGAGCTGGAACTTGATCCGCGGAACGAGATCGAGAGTCGGTCCGGCGTCGAGGGCGCGCTGCAGCAGGCCGGCCGCGCGCGCGGTATCCCCGCCACGGTAGCTCGCCGACCCAGCGGCGTACAGGAGGTCGGGGACGCGGGGATCGTTCTCGAAGATCGTCGCCGCCTCCTCGAACAGTCCGGCCGCCTGCAACGGCACCCCCATCGCCAGGCGGGCACGCGCCTCACCTCGCAGCGATTCAACCATCTGGGGCAGGGTCGGGCAGAGTGTTCTGACCTCCTGGAACTGGACGATCGCCTCGCGAGGCATCTCCTGAATCAGGAAGATGTCACCGCGCACAATGATGTCCTCGACGGTGCCGCCGTATCCCTGAGCGTGCACGGTCGATGCGGCGGCCGGAAGAAGCAGGACCAGCAACGCGGCCAGGCTCCCGCCCGGATATTGCCTCCGGCCGCTTCCCGCGCGGGGCTCCGATGATGATCGATTCGAGCGCATGCGGCGGTTATTCTATGACGTGGGCCGGTCCTGCACCACCCCGGCGTGTGGAGGATCACCTGTCCGGCCACAACGATTGAACGCGCCGGTGAGGGGGATTGGAGAACAACCGTGCTGCCGAATGATGGCCGACGAGACCGGAACGTAGAGGATGACGACCCGATCGGGATCCGGATCGCGAGCCGCTCTGCAGCCCGTCTGGGACGACTCCAGCGTGATGCGATCCGGACCGGGATGGGGGCCGCCACCCTGCAGGAACTGACGGTCGCCCTGCGTCTGGTTCCTCCTGACGCCCGCCGCCGTGCCCTGAGGGGTCCCGACCTGCGTGGGTTTCTCAACGAAGCGGAGCTCTGGGGCGGCGCGCTCAGTCTGGCCGGCGAGCTCAACCGGCGCGGCCTTCCGGCGAGGAGACGGCGGGCCCTCGTGGCGAAGCTGTTCGATCGCACGGCACGCAGCGAACACCTCATCACCCTCGTCCCCGGCGGACGGGTCGATCGATTCTTCCCGCTGCGCGTCACCCGGCTTGCGCGCCGCCGGTTGCGCGAGGGGCTCGACGATCTGGCGGCCTTCGTTCTCGGCCTCCGCCTCGCCCGACCTTCATCGCGGCGTTCTGTCCTGATCCTGCGGTTCCGCGAAGAGCCGGATCAGGGACGGCCGCGCCACCGGATCGACCTCGGGACGGTGCAGACGGACGAGGGGCCGCTCGGGATCGAGAGGTGCGACGGAACAGGGCGGGTCGTTGTCCGCCTCTCGGGCAGAACTCTGATCCTCCGATCCTCCCTCGGTGGAGTGACCGTAATCCCGGCCGCCGGTTCGCGGCTGCGCCGGCCGGCCGATGGCCATGGAACCCGTCGAAATCGCCGCGGCCTTATTCGAGGCGGAGGAATCGCGCCGCTTCGCCTCGTGCGCCGCGACCGGATCCCGGGGTCGCCGATCCTCCTCGCTCCCGCTCTGCGCTCGACAGGACGACGCCTGTCGGTCGGCTCTCAGGTGCAGGGCGCAGGCGGGCAGCTGTCACGCGCGCTCGGTATCGTCCGGGCCGCCTGGCCGGCCGGATATCGCGAGATCCTGTCGAGGACGATCATGGTCGTCCCGGTGCGCGAGCCCCGCCTGGTCAGTTACTCGCTCGCCTCCCGGCCGGGGATCACGTTCATCAATCTGCACGGCAAACGGCTCATCGATCTGGCGGACGACCTGCTGCACGAGACGGCGCATCACCGGTTGAATGATCTCGAGGAACTCGCGCCACTGCTGCGGCGTGGCGCCGCGACCGATCAAGTGCAGGCATTCGATTCACCGTGGCGCGGTACGCGCCGACCCCTGCACGGGCTGCTGCACGGCGCCTACACCTTTCTGTTTCGCGCCGAGCTGTTCATCCGGATCCTCGAGTCTTCTCGCGCGCACCCCGGCCTGTCTGTCGATCCCCGGCAGGGAGGGAGACGGCGCTGGCTGCGCTCGGAGATCCATCGGGAGCTCAAGGGGATCGGCGCCGCGCTGCAGGATCTGGGGGTTGCATCGCGCGAACGGCTGCTGACCGGCGCCGGGCGGCGCCTGCTTGGAGAACTCCGTGCCCGGCACTCCTCACTGCGGAGGCGCGCCTCACGATTGCGGGGCGCATGAGACGTTCGGGACGACGCGTTTCAATTTCGGGACGATCGGACTGAAACGGAAGCCGCGCCGCATTTCTCCCGGCAGGCGATCAGGGGGCGACCGGAATCTCATCCGGTTCCGCTTCCTGAATGACGTGCAGCCGACCCGCCTCGAGTCCATTCACGATCTGCATCGTACCGCTCGGCCAGACGATCTTCAGATCGGCGCGCGGCATCACCCCGGCAGAGCCCGGCGTGCCCCCGCCGGCGCCTCGCGACGCACCCGATGCAGGGCCGCCGAAACCGAATGTCAGGATCATCTCGCTCTGCGAGGCGTAGGAGGCGGCCGATCGGACGGTGCGCACCGATCGGATCGGGCCGGCCTCGAAATGGACGACGGCGCCGATCGCGTCCCGGTTCGACGAGGTGCCGACGAGGCGCACCTTCACCCAGTCGTGCGCGTTCCCGCCATCGTTGCGCAGCAGTACCGCCCTGCTCCCGTTGACGCTCAGCACGATGTCGGGATCGCCGTCGCCGTCGAAGTCGGCGTAGGCGGCACCCCGGGCCACCCGCGGCCGCGCCAGATGATCGCCGACGCTTCGCTCCGCCTGCGCGAATCGTCCACCCGTGAGTCCGCGGAACAGGTGCGGCGGCTGCGCGTAGGCGACCGAGGGCTGCACCAGAGCGATGTCATTCTCGACGTGACCGTTGGCGACGAAGATGTCGAGTCGGCCATCGAGGTCGTAATCGAAGAAGAAGCACCCGAAGGCCAGCGTCAGCAGGCTCGGCTGCCCGATCCCGGCCGTCGCGGCATCGTCGATGAACAGGCCGCGCCCCTCATTGTGATAAAGCGCCAGCATCTCGTTGGAAAAATTCCCGATCACGAGACTCTCACGCCCGCTGCCGTCGTAGTCGGCCGCGTCGATTCCCATCGCGCCGCGCGCCTTCCCCTCCTCGCTGAAGGCGATCCCGGCGACCATGCCGACCTCCTCGAAACTCCCGTCACCACGATTGCGATAGAGAAAATTCGGCTGCGTATCGTTGGCGACCGCCAGGTCGGGCCAGCCATCGGAGTCGTAGTCGAACGCGACGACGCCGAGCGACTTGCCGGTCGGGTTCAGGACGCCCGCTTTCTCCGTCACGTCCTCGAAGGTGCCATCCCCCCGGTTGCGATAGAGACGGTTGGTGGCGCCCCGGTACGACTCCGGGGTGCAGTACGACTTGCTCTCCCCGTCGAGTGTGCAGTACAGGTCGTCCTCCGGACTCCACTCGACGTAGTTGCAGACGAACAGATCCAGAAATCCGTCAC
>JAZGDH010000122.1:0-8580 GCA_036477555.1 Acidobacteriota bacterium | reverse complement strand
CCCGGAGCGGCGGCAAGCGGTGCGCCCGGAATGCACGACGGCTGGATCCGGCGGCAGGTTGGGGCCTGCATTCTGGAGGCGAGGCCGGAGCAGGAGCTCCTCCTCGAGGCGCTCGCTGAAAGGGCCGCTGATCTCCTGCCGAGGGTGGAAAGAGAGCTCGGCGTGAGAGCGGTCGCGCCATACCGCATCATCCTGCTGCCCCGCGATCCGGTCGGTGACGCCGTAATCCGGGATCTCGATGCCTATGCGCCCGACTGGGCGGCCGGCTATATCTTCCCGGCTCGCCGGATCGGCGCGATCCGGATCTCGAGGGCGGACCGCTATCCGTACAGCGATCTCGCCTCCGTCCTGGCTCACGAGGCGACGCACATGCTGCTGTTCGATGCCACCGGTGGCAGGCTGCCGCGCTGGTTCGGCGAGGGGGTGGCGACCGGCATCGAGCGATCGTGGGGGTTGCGTGACGTCCTGGTCTATTCGTCGTCGCTGCTCACCGGGCCGCTGCCGCGGCTCGACGAGCTGGACGATGCGTTCGACTCGTCCGGAGCCCGGGCGCGCACCGCCTACGCTGCGTCGTTCGATTTTCTGATGTGGACCGTCCGGACTTATGGTCAGGAGGTCGTCCGCGACATCGTGCGCGAGGCGGCGACACGCCCGTTTCCGGAAGCGTGGCGGGCGGCGACCGGTGTCCCGCTCGATCGCGCCGAGGCGTCATGGCGGCGGGGGAGCATCATCCTCTACCGTTGGGTGCCGGCGATCACCGGCACGACGCCGCTCTGGATCGGGATCACCCTCCTGACGATTCTCGCCATCGCGCGCCGCCGCGCCCGCACGCGGAAGATCCTGGAACGCTGGGAGAGCGAGGGGGACTTCGGTGACGACCGCTGGGAGCGGGTGCGGAACGATCTGGATGAGGTCCGCGCCGGGCTGGAGAGCCTGCGGGAGGATAAGGATCGCGCGGGGCGCGGCGGGAGGGACCGTGACGATGAAGAGCCGACGGTGCACTAGCAGCCCGGAAAGAATCCAGTGAGCCCCGGGAGGCCCTAGCCGCGCGTCAGCTTGCGATACTTGATCCGGTGCGGTTGATCGGCGTCGGTGCCGAGCCGTCTGCGCAGGTCCTCTTTATAGTCCTGGTAGTTCCCCTCGAACCAGACGACCCGGCTGTCCCCCTCGAACGCCAGAATATGCGTGGCGATGCGGTCGAGGAACCAGCGATCGTGGCTGATCACGACGGCGCAACCGGCGAAGCTGAGCAGCGCCTCCTCCAGCGCCCGCAGCGTGTCGACGTCGAGGTCATTGGTCGGCTCGTCGAGCAGCAGCACGTTGGCGCCGCTCTTGAGGACGCGGGCCAGGTGGACGCGGTTGCGTTCTCCCCCCGACAGTGTGCGGACCGGTTTCTGCTGATCCGGCCCCTTGAAGTTGAACGAGGCGGCGTAGCTGCGCGAGGCGACGCTTCTCTTGCCCAGTTCAATCTGCTCCACCCCCCCGGTGATCGCCTCCCAGACGGTCGCCTCCGGCTTCAGATCGTCACGGCTCTGGTCGACGTAACCCAGCCGGACGGTGTCGCCCAGGCGCAGCGTTCCCGAGTCCGGTTTCTCCTCCCCGGTGATCATCCGGAACAGGGTCGTCTTGCCGGCCCCGTTCGGACCGATGATCCCGACGATCCCTCCGCGCGGCAGAGAGAAGGAGAGGTCATCGATCAGAAGCCGGTCGCCGTATCCCTTGCACAGGTTTTCAGTGCTCACGACGAGATCGCCCAGGCGCGGTCCGGGCGGGATGTAGATCTCGACCGACTCCGGAGCCTTGTCCGTCTCCTCCGCCAGGAGCTTCTCGTAGGCGGCGAGCCGAGCCTTACCCTTGGCCTGGCGCGCGCGCGGCGCCATGCGGACCCATTCGAGCTCACGCCCGAGTGTCCGCTGGCGCGCCGAGGCGACCTTCTCTTCGCGCTCCAGACGCGCCTTCTTCTGTTCGAGCCAGGAGGAGTAGTTCCCTTCGAACGGATGGCCCGCGCCGCGATCCAGCTCCAGGATCCAGCCGGCGACGTTGTCCAGAAAGTAACGGTCGTGGGTGATCGCGACGACGGTGCCGGGGTATTCATGCAGAAAGCGCTCGAGCCAGGCGACCGACTCGGCGTCGAGGTGGTTGGTCGGCTCGTCGAGCAGAAGCAGATCCGGACGCTGCAGGAGCAGTCGGCAGAGCGCGACACGGCGCCGCTCGCCGCCCGAGATCGTCGTGACATCGGCCTCGGGATGCGGGCAGCGCAGGGCGTCCATCGCGAGCTCCAGCGTGTGATCGAGCTCCCACGCATTGGATGCGTCGATCCCGTCCTGCACCTTCGCCTGCTCCTCCAGCAGCTTCTCCATCGCGTCCGGCTCCATCGGCTCGGCGAGCTTGTCGCTGATGGCGTTGTAGCGATCGAGAAGCGCGCGCGTTTCGGCCACCCCTTCTTCGATGTTGCCGAGGACCGTCTTCGCCGGATCGAGATGTGGTTCCTGCGGCAGGAACCCGACCCGGGTCCCCTTGGCGGGAAACGCCTCGCCGTTGAACTCGGTGTCGACCCCCGCCATGATCTTTAAGAGTGAACTCTTGCCGGCGCCGTTGGCGCCGATGACGCCGATCTTGGCGCCGTAGAAGAAGGCGAGATAGATCCCCTTGAGGATCTCCCGCTTGTGGGGGACCACCTTGCAGAGGTCCTGCATCTGGAAGATAAAATCAGGCATTCGGGATTCTGCTGGCCGTCCGTTCCAGGAGCCTGTCCGAGTATTGCGCGCGGCCCCTCGCAATACTCGGACAGGCTCCCAGGCGCCGGACAGGGGGCCGGGTTCTCAGGCGAGCTCCCAGAACAGATCGAGGCAGGTGTTCGTCGCCTTCTTGCCTGTGCGGAACTGCGCGCGGACCTTGTCGCCTATCTTGATCGGCTTGCGATCGACCAGGTAGCTCTTGGGAATGGTGCCGACCCCTTCCATCTTGACGTCAATCTGGTAATAGGGGCACTCGATCTCGAGACCGGTCCCGCCGCGCTCCACGTGGGTGTAAGTGTAGATGTAGCCGCGGGGGTCTTTGATCTCCTCCCAGTCCATCGGCTGGTGGCAGTCCGGGCAGTCGGCGCGAGGCGGGAGCCACAGGTCCCCGCGTCCCTTCCCGATCGGGCATTTCGAGCTCACGCACCGTGTGGCCATCAGACGGCCTTCTCCGAGACCCTGGAAGTAGGGCGTGAGGAGGCCGTAGGTGTGGTAGTGCGTCCCGGCTTCACCGAACCGCGGGAAGTGCAGGATCCATGCATCCTTCTCGCGGGTGATCTTGGAGGGCTTTGTATCCAGTTGGACCTTATCGCTCATGGCGCGCCTCCTACCAGCCTTTCTCGAGGATCGAGCAGACGACGTGGCTGCCGACACCGGCATGAGAGATCGCCATGCCGCGGCGGGGATCCTTGACTTGAAGACTCTGCCAGTCGTCCGGTTTCCGTTTGCCGTAGCGTTCCCACAGCTTCGAGTCGCCGTGGAATTTGTCGTACTTGCCCTGCAGTTGCCACAGGACTTCACCGGCCTGGAAGATTCCGGTCGCTCCCACGGCATGCATGGTCCCGAGCAGCCCACCCGACAGGTTCGCGGGACAGCGGCCCTGTTTCCCGGTGTGCGGGTTCGACAGGTAGCAATCTCCGGAGGTCACGTAATCCTGCTCGCGGCCATAAAGAGTCAGGCCGACGTCACCGTAGGTCTGCAGATCGGAGATCGTGAAGGCGTCGTGCGTCTCGATGAGATCGAAATCGTCCAGCGGATTCCGGATCCCGGCCATGTGGTAGGCCATGTAGGCGGCGAACCGTGTGGCGCCGAAGCTTTCGAAGCCGGGCCAGCGTCCGTCCTGCGCCTTCATCTCCCTGTAAAGCTCCTTATAGTCGTCCTCGGTCTCGTTGGGGAGCAGCAGGATGCGCATCGGCCGCCGGTCGCCCGTCCGGAGCGTGTGCGATCCGCCGGCGAGGTAGAGCCGCGCCGGCTTGTCGGTCAGTCTGGTCGCAAGCTCCTCCGAACAGAGCAGCGCCGCCGAGGAGCCGACGCTCATGGCGCAACACTCCAGGAAACGCAGCGGGTCGGAGACGATGTCCCCCTCGAGAACCTCCTCGATGGTGTGGCGGCCTGGCTGCTGCGAGAACGGCGAGAATCGGGCATAGCCGCGGTTCTTGACGGCGATCTCGGCCCGCACACGCTCGTCGACGTTGTACATCTCCTGGAAGCGCCGGGCCATCGGGGCGTAATAGCTGGCGTAGTTGCGGGCCAGCCGGGTCTCGAAGTCCTTGCAGGCGGCGCTGGCGATGTAGAAGTTGCCGGTCCAGGTCTTGACCTCGTCCATCCGCTCCCAACCAAGCACCAGGACGCAGTCGGCCATCCCGCTGGCCACGGTGGTCGCTCCCATCAGGAGCGTGGATCCCCCGGTGGCGCCGCCGGTCTTGATCCCGACGTTGGGGAGCGGGTCGAGACCCAGGTAATCGTGGACCTTGGCCTCGCAGAGAAGCTGGTCCTGGAAGTGGTCGGCGAACTCGCCGTAGCAGGCGAAGTTGATCAGCCCCTTGACCTCCTGGGGATCCATCTTCAGATCGTTCTCCTCGAGCAGCATCCGGAACGCCATCATGCTGAGCTCGTCCAGCTTCTTCTCGGGATAGCGCTTGCGGAAGTCGGTGGTGCCCGCCGCAACCATGTAGACGGGGCGCGTCCACCTGGGTACGTTCAGGTTGCCCGGCTGAAACTCGATCATGGTGATCCTCCTGGCGGGGGGGGGGCGCGGGGTCAGCGTGGAGACGATTTCTTCAGGTACTTGAGGTAGTCGCTGTCGGTGCTGAGCAGCAGCGTGGTGTCGCTGCCGAGCGTATCGCGGAAGGTCTTGAGCGCCTGCGTGAACTGGAAGAACTCTGCGTCCTGCCCGAATGCCTGCGCGTAAATTCGGGCCGCCTCGGCGTCCGCCTTGCCGCGGAGCTGCTGCGCTGTGAGATACGCCTCCGACTCGATCCGCTTCAGCTCCTTATCCCTCAGCCCGAAAATTTCCTGGCGGTTGCGCTGGCCCTCGGAGCGGAACAGCTCGGCGATCCGCTTGCGCTCCGAGATCATCCGCTCGAACACCTTCACGCGTACCTCCTGAATGTAATTGATCCGCTTCACCCGCACGTCGAGAAGTTCGATGCCGAAGGAGGACTCGATTTTCTCGCGGGCCTTCTCGTAGATTCTCTGCGCGATCTCCTCGCGGCCGATCATCACCTCGGCGATCTCGTAATCGGTGCCGAGCCCCTCCCCCGCGTCCTCCTCCAGCAGTTCCCGGTTGGTGTTGCGGACCACCTCGACCAGGGTATTCCTCGAGATGACGTCACGGGTGGCGCCGTCGATGATGGCGTTCAGCCGGAGCACGGCGCCACCCTCGTTGCGCACCGACTTGAAGAACCTGTCCGCATCGACGATGCGCCAGCGGGCGAAGGTATCGACGAAAATGTACTTCTTGTCGGAAGTCGGGATCTGGTCGGGGGTGCCGTCCCAGGCGAGGACCTGTCGGGGGAATGTGTTCACGGTGTCGACGAACGGCATCTTGACGTGCAGACCTGCCTCGCTGACGGACCGGATCGGCTTGCCGAAGCGGGTGATGACCACCTGCTCGGTCTCGTCCACGGTGTAGAGGAACGACGACACGCCGATGGCGACGGCGATCACGACCACGATCAGCACCGGCCAGTTGCGCTTCATTCCTTCCCCCCGCCTTCCCTCTTCTTCCCGACGCCTGCGCCGCCCAGGTCGAGAAGCGGGAGGATGCCGCGCATCCGCTCGTCGATGACGTACTTGTTGGTGATGGTCGGGAGGATTTCGGCCATCGCCTCCAGGTAGAGCCGCTTGCGGGTCACCTCGGGTGCCCGGCGGTACTCGCGCAGCAGGGCGGTGAACCGCTGGGCGTCCCCATTGGCGCGGTTGACGCGGTCGATCGCGTACCCCTCGGCCTCGGAGACGGCGCGCAGGGCGGTCCCCTTCGCCTCGGGGATCGCCTTGTTATAGGCCTCCCGGGCCTCGTTGGTCGTGCGCTCCTTCTCCTGCCGCGCCTCGTTCACCTCGTTGAAGGAGGGCTGCACCGGCGCGGGGGGATTGACGTCCTTGAGCTGCACGGTCGTGATCTCCAGGCCGGTCTCGTACTGGTCGAGAATCGCCTGCATCTCCTGCTCGACCCTGGTTGCGATCTCGGCGCGACCCACCGTCACGACCTCGTGGACGCTGCGGTCGCCGACGATGCGGCGGGTGACCGACTCCGCGACGTTGCGAAGTGTCTCCCGCACGTCACGAACCTTGAAGAGATACAAATATGGGTCCTGAATCTTGAACTGGACGATCCATTCGACGTCTGCGATGTTGAGATCGCCCGTCAGCATTTGAGAGGTCGCGATGTCCTTACGCGGCCCTGCCGCGGCCCTGCTGCTGCCGCGCCGATCCCGCGTGACCGTTGAGGTGCCGAACTCCTCCTCGTAAACGAACTCGACCCTGACCTTCTTGGCCGACTCGATCCCGAAGGGCAGCTTCCAGTGCAGACCGCTCGTCACCGTGCGGTCGTAGAGCCCGAAGCGCTGGATCACGGCCACCTCGTCCTGCGCCACCGTGATGAACGAGGTGAACAGCACGATGACGACGACGAGGGCGCCTAGGGCAGCCGGCACCATCTTCGCGTAGCGGCGAAACTCGGGCGGCAAGCCCCCTGCGACGGTCTTGAAGTCTCGGATCTCCACCACGTCGGTTCTCCTGTCTCAAAGGCGGCGGCAGTTTACATCCGGGGGCCGGGGAACGCAACACCTATGGGACGGAGCCAGGGGTCTGTCCGGGTAATGCGTCGGGCCGCGTCTCTCACCAGGCTCCCGCCCGGTCTCCGCCTTGCTACGGCGGGGATCACATGGAACAATGTGTCGCAAAGGGAGGGTTCATCGTGTCGATCTTGAAAATCCTCGGAGTGAATAAGGCGCACGACGGAGTGAGTAAAGCGCACGACGACTCGACGGAGGGTGGATCGGCGGAGACCGACACTGTTCGAGGGATTATCCGGGCGCTCGAGGGGATGGATCGCGGGCAGGCGCGCTACACGGCGTCGTTCGCGTTCATCCTGAGCCGTGTCGCACACGCCGACCTCAAGATCAGCGAGGAGGAGACGGCGGCGATGGAGAGGATGGTGCGTGAGGTAGGCGGCATGCCGGAAGAACAGGCGATCCTCGTCGTGCACATGGCGAAGATGCAGAGCCAGCTGTTCGGCGGAACGGAGAATTTCCTCGTCACGCGCGAGTTCAATCGGATCGCTACGCCGGAGCAGAAATTCGCGCTGCTGGAGTGTCTGTTCGGCGTTGCGTCGGCGGACAATTCGGTCTCGACCGTCGAGAGCAACGAGGTCCGGCGCATTTCAAAGGAGCTGCTCCTGAGCCACTCCGATTACGTCGCTGCCCGTTCCGCCTACCGCGATTACCTGGCCGTCCTCAAGGACGGCCCGAAACCGAAGAGCTGACCTCGGCGCGACGCACCGACAGCCGCGAGTATCCCAGCCCGTCCGGCTGCTTCCCCGGCTCGAGAATGCCGATCGTCGTCCAGTTCTCCAGGTCGACGATCGAGACCCGGTCGGCGTTGGTGTTCGCGATGTACGCCCGCTTGCCGTCCGGGCGCACCAGGATGCCGATCGGCACCGGGCTCTGGCCGAACACGCTTCCGAACAGGCGGCCCTCCGTGCTCTTCGCCGAAAATTCCATCGTGACCCGCCGCACCTCCTTCTTGGTGGCGGCATCGAAGACCGCGACGTCACCGGTCCGCGCGTTCGAGACCAGCACATGGCGACCGTCGGGGGTCGATTTGGCGCGGATCGGGAACGACTTCGAGCCGAGCTCCGAAATGATCTCGAGGGTCGCGGCGTCGATCACGGTGACCGTGTCGGCCGACCGGTTGGTGACCCACACCTCACCGCCGTCCGGGGTGATGGCGATCCCCTCGGCGCCGGCGCCGGTCGCGATGTTGCGGATCAGTTGCCCGGCCTTCAGGTCGATTACGCTGACCGAGCCGGAGCCGATGTTCGGCACGAAGGCGCGCGCCCCATCCGGCGTGACGACGACCATGTGGGAGGTCTCCTGGCCGGTCCGCACGGCGTTCGCCACCCGGCCCGACGGGACATGAACGGTCAGCAGCGACTGGTTGTCCTCCGCCGTCACCACCACGTGCACCCCGTCGCCGAGATAGACGATGCCGTGCGGGCGACGGTAGTCTCCCAGATCGATCGTCTTTTCTACCCGCGCCGAGGGAACGTCGATCACCGTGAGACTCGATCCGGCGACTTCACCGCCGTAGTTGGTTGCCACGGCCGTCCGTCCGTCGGGACTGACCGCCACCTCATGTGGCGCGGTGCCGGTCGGCAGCGTCGCGACGAGATCGCCTGATTCGAGATCGATCAGCACCGCGGTCGCATCGGACTTGTTGAGGACGATCAGCGTGCCGGCGCCGCCGGTGGCCGCGCGCTCCGGCTTCAGCGCCGCGAGAATCTTCTCGTTGGGGGGGCGCTTGGTGTAATCCTCGTCCATCTCGAAGAAGCGGACGATCC
>JAZGDH010000121.1:0-12834 GCA_036477555.1 Acidobacteriota bacterium | reverse complement strand
AGAAGACCGTCCGTCCGCGCGCCTTCAAGTCGAGAATGATGTCACGGACCTCGCGCCGCCCGATTGGATCGAGTCCCGACATCGGCTCGTCGAGGATCACGAACTCGGGGTCGTTGATCAGGGCCTGTGCCAGACCGATCCGCTGCAGCATTCCCTTGGAGTAGTGCCGCAGCTGCCGGTCGCCGCGATTGGCGAGGCCGACGCGCTCCAGCATCTCCGGGACACGTCGGCGCCTTTCGACTGTGGTCATGCCGAACAGGCGCCCGTGGAAATCGAGAAACTCGGTGCCGGTGAGATAGTCGTACAGGTAAGGATTCTCAGGCAGGAACCCGAGCCTCCGGCGCAGCGCCGGATCACGGGAGTCCTCGCCGAACAGTCGGATTGTGCCGGCGTCCGGCGCGATCAGACCCAGGGCGAGCTTGATCGCGGTCGTCTTGCCTGCCCCGTTCGTGCCGATAAACCCGAAGATCTCCCCCTTCCGGATCTCCAGGGAGAGATCGCGCAGGATCCAGTACCTCCGGAGCGAGAGGTGCGTGCGATAGCTCTTCGAAACCCCTGAGAGCTCAAGGATTGCCATGGTCTCGCCCCTGCTGATGCCGATTCAGCCGTCCGCGCCTGTCACGTGGCCGACGCGGTCAATATAATCCCGCCGGAATAACTGTCAAGCCCCTCTGATTCAACGAGTTGCAGCGCCCCACCGATCCGGAGGAAGCTCCCGGGACCGCCGATTCACCGGATCGACGTCGCATCATTATTAATATTCGGTCGCGGGGCTTGCAGACCGGCCCGGGCCCCAGCCACCATCCCGCTCTCCTCCCGCCCCCGGCGCCACTCGAGGAGACGTCGATAGAGCGCTTCCTGCGCCCGGACCATGCCGTCAATGTCGAACTCGTCGAGTACCGCCCGCGCCCGCTCCGCAAGTTTCGACCCGAGCGGCGGATCCTTCAGAAGGCGGATGACCGCAACCCCCGCTCCCTCGGGATCATGGACGGGGCGCACGAGCGCGTTCACGCCATCCTCCAGAATGTCGGTTGTTCCGTCGACCGCCGTGGCGACGATCGGAACGCCGGTCGCGATCGCCTCCGGAAGCACACGCGGCAGTCCCTCCCATGAAGAGGTGAGGACCATGACATCGAGCCCCGCGAGGAGACTCGGCACGTCGCGCCGCCATCCGAGAAGGTGAAGCCGATCCGACAGTCCGAGCGAGGCGGCACGCTCCGTCACCGCTTCCCGCAATTCACCGTCACCGATTAGAACGAATGACGCGCGCGGATATTCACGCGCGACCCGGGCCGCCATCTCCACGAAATCGAGCGGAGCCTTCTGTCGCTTCAGAGGGGCGATCATGCCGACCACCGGCGTCCCGGACGGCCGGCCGATCTCCTCGCGCAGTGCCTCGCGGTGCTCATCGCGCCGTGCTCCCGCCTCTTCGAATGCGTCGAGCCGGATGCCGCTGCGGATCAGGCTGGCGCGCTCGCGCGGAATGATCCCTCGCGCCTGCCCCTCCTCGAGATTGGCACGTGAGACGGCGATGAAGTGCGTCGTCAGGGGCGCCACGGCCCGTTCCGCCGCCACCAGCAGGGCGCGCAGCGCGGCCGGCTGTTCGCGGTTGAAGCCAAAACCGTGAATCGAGTGGACGATGATCGGAACACGCGCCAGCCGCGCGGCGATCCGGCCGACGATCCCCGCCTTCGACGAATGGGTATGAACGATCGATGGACGGTCGCGCCGCATGAGCCGGGCGAGCCTCTTCACGCACAGGAGATCCTGCCACGGCCGGATCGGCCGCACGAGCGAGGGGACGAACGAGACTTCGACACCGGGTAGCGCACGGGCTTCGGCATCGAGGTATCCACCCGGGCCGCAGATCAGGGCGGGACGGAACGGAGGGCGAAGATGCGTCACGGTGTACAGGGTGTTGTCCTGCGCGCCTCCCAGATCGAGATGCGTGATCACGTGGCAGACCCGCACGTTTCGATCGATCACGCCGCTTCTCTCACCGCGCCGGGCCGCATCACACGTAACCAGGTCTCGAAGATCAACAGGGTCCAGATCATCTCGTCATAGTTGCGCTGACCCGCGTGGTGGATCTTGAGGACCGCCGCCACCGCGTCGCGGTTCAGATACGGCCGCGAGTGCGCACCCGCCCCGAGGAGAAGATCCCTCGCCACCCCGTGCAGGTCACCGCGCAACCAGTGATCGAGCGGAATTCCGAATCCCGCCTTGCGGCCGCGCAGGACCGGCCGGGGGATTCTGCCCTCGTACGCGCGGCGCAGGAACCACTTCCCGGTCCCGCCGCGCACCTTCTGCCGCGCCGGGATCGACGCGGCCAGCTCGACGATGCGATGATCCAGGAACGGGCTCCGCAGCTCGAGGCCAAACGCCATCGAGGTGATATCGGCCTTGAACAGCAGATCGTCCGGCAGGTAGCGCTCCTGATCGGAGCGCAGGATCGAGGCGAGCATCGTCGGCGAACGCCACGAGTTCTCGATCGGGCCGAGCGCCCGCGTCGGATCGATTCCGGCGACCCGCGCCGCGAAATCGCGGCTGTACAGGCGCGAGATGCGGCGTGCGCCTGGGTTCGCCAGCCACAGGGCATTCCGTTCGCGGGCCGGCAGTTCCCATCCTTCGAGGAAGCGCCTCATCCGCCCCGGCAGATTGCGCCGGCTCTTCTCGGTAGAGACCGCCTCGAGCAGGGCGAAGAACGGAGAGCGGGAGATCAGGCCGGGGATCCAGCCGTACCGGTCGGCCATCAGGTGGGCGCGGTAGCGATCGTAGCCGCCGAACATCTCGTCCCCACCGTCCCCGACCAGCGCCACCTTCACATGACGCGACACCTCGCGCGCCAGGGTCCACATCGGCAGCAGTGACGGATCGGCGAACGGCACCTGCATGTGCGAGACGATCTTCGGCAGGTCGTCAAAGCTCCCGCGGCCTACCTCGATCTCGTGCAGATCGATGCCGAAGCGATCGGCCACGAGACGCGCCTGGGGTCTCTCGTCGTAATCCGACTCGGGGAATCCAATCGTGAAGGCGGTGAAGTTGCGCGTCAGGTTGCGCCGCATGTGATAAGCGACCGCGGTCGAATCGAGTCCCCCGGACAGCAGGAGAGCCACAGGCACGTCGCTCCTGAGGCGCATCTTGACCGCCTCATCCATCAGCGAGCGGTAGCGATCGGTCAACTCACCCCGGTGCTGCTCCGGCTGGTGATCCACTCCCGGCAGACTCCAGTAGCGTTGTTTGGTGACCTTCCCGTCTTCGAAAACCAGAAGATGGGCCGGCGCCAGCTGCGCCACGTCGCGGAAGGCGGTGCGCGGGTGGGGAACCATGCGCAAGGCCAGCAGATGATGGATCGCCTCCGGATCCGGCTCGGGGGAAAATCCGGGCTCGGCCAGCATTCCGCGCATTTCGGATGCGAAACGTAATCCTTCCTTGTCGACCCGGTAGAGCAGCGGCTTGACGCCGAGTCGATCACGCCCGAGGATGAGCGCGCCGCGCCTCGAGTCCCACACCGCGAAGGCGAACATGCCGATCCATCGCCCGACCGCCTCCACTCCGCTGCGCAGATACATCTGCAGCAGCACCTCGGTGTCGCTGCTGGAGCGAAAATGCACCCCGTTGCGTTTCAGCTCTTCGCGCAGCTCGACATGGTTGTAGATCTCCCCGTTGAAGACGAGCACGACGCGCCCGTCCTCGCTCTCCATCGGCATGTGGCCCGCGGGCGATGGATCGAGGATCGACAGGCGCCGGCTGACAAGGCCCGCGCCCGCCGCCGACCATTCGCCGGAATCGTCCGGACCACGGTGGGCCATCGCATCCCCCATCGCGGCAAGGACGGCGCGGTCGACCGGCCGCGTTCTGTCGCGGTAGACGATTCCTCCGATCGCGCACATGTCAGGCCCCCGTCCGGGCGAGCACGCCGAAACCCGGCGCGATCCGCGCCGCGAGATCGATGCCGGCCCGGATGGCGCTCTCCATCGAGGAGTACTCCCAGAACCCGAAGCGGCCGGCCGAATGGATTCCAAGCTGCGCGAGGGATTCGAGGAGGCGCGGAACGTTGTCGGCCCGGAAGCGGTCGTAGATCACGTAAGCCGGGTCGAGGACGCTCACCCGCCGATAGACGACCCGGTCCCGCCGTGTCAGGATGCCGGCGCGGTTCAGGTCTTCAACCGCCGCATCGAACACGCTGTCGGGATCGAATGGCTCGTCGCGGTGCAACGAACGCTCCACGTAGAGCGAGGAGCATCCGTGCGGGGCGAGATCGCGCGACAGATTGCTCGGGAACCCGACGCGATAGAAGGAGAACTCGGGTTCAGGAAAATAGATCCAGTGAGCGTCCGAGAGGGAGGCGCGATCGATTCCGAGGCTGATGTTCAGCACGCGGACGGCCCGCAACCTCTCCGCTGCCGGGGGGAGATCGGAGGGCAGACCGGTGGCGATTTCCAGGAGGCGATCGAGAGGGATGGTCGAAACCAGCGTCTCGTAACCGATGAGGGCGCCCGAGCGGAGCCGTACCGTGCGTCGCTTCGCGTCGATCGCCTCGACCGTCTCGCCCAGCCGGATCTCCGGACAGCGCGCGGCCAGCGCCTCGGGCAGCACCTTGATGCCGCCGCGTCGCGGATAGAGGAACGTCGGGTTATATCCCAGTCCATGAACGGTCGTCCCGAACGCTCCGTTCAGGATTTCTTGAAGCGTCGGGCGCGGAATCGACCACGACACCCATCCGCATTCGATCTGATCCAGGTCGGTGCGCCAGAGCTTGCTGTTATAGGGGATCATGAAGTGTCGCGCGATCCCCTCACCGAATGTGGCGACACACCAGTCCCGGAAGCTCATCCGCGATGGATCCCCCTCCCCTTCGCGTTCACGATCGAGCTGCGCCTGGACGAACCCGAGGATGCATTCCTTGACCACCTCGAGAGGCAGTCCGTGCAGGTTGGCTTGGAACGGATACGGCGTGAATGCCCCCTTCGAGAAGATCTGCGCGCGACGATCGTGCCGGGCGAATGCGCCCGGCAGCAGCCGCTCCACGAGATCGCGGACCTCCTGACTCTTCAAGTGGAGCAGGTGCCCGGTGCAGTCGAAGGTGAACCCCGCCTCCTCGTGCGTGCGGCACAGACCGCCGACTTCGGTTTCGCGCTCGACGATCAGCGACGGCACATCCCCCAGATGGAAGGCCGTCGAGAGTCCCGTGAGCCCGGCCCCGAGGATGACGACGGGGTATGTTGAATCCGGTAGTCGGTTCGCGTTCATGGCACCTACAGAGTCATGTCGATTCGTTTGAGAAACATCCCCAGCCCGATCGACGTCAGGAGGATCGCCGCAAGGACGCCGCCCGCCGCTGCGGCCCCCGTCAGCATCATCACCATCGCGAGGGCGCCCAGCACCAGAGTGGCGAGATAGGAGGCCAGGACCGTCTGGCGTGTGCTGAGCCGCCACTTCCTCAAGCGCAGGGCGAAATGGTCCGGGCTCCCCAGCATCACGGGCAGGCCGCGCCGCCGGCGAACATACATGACGAACAGCATGTCGAACACCGGAACACCGAGAATCACGACCGGAGCGAGCGCCGCGACGAGGTTCACCTGCGTGTAGGAGTTGTTCATCGCCAGCGCGCCGAGCATCAGCCCGATGAACATGCTGCCTGCGTCCCCCATGTAGATCCGCGCCGGCTCGAAGTTGTAGCGCAGGAACCCGATCAGAGCGCCGCACAGGGCCGCCAGCAGCACGGCGTAGTCCTCCCGGCCGTTCACGGTTGCGATTAAAAACAGGACAAGCGCCGCCGAAGCCGCCACCCCGGCCGCCAGCCCGTCCATGACATCGATGATGTTGAAGGCGTTGGTGATGGCGAGCAGCCACAGAAACGACAGCCCGATCGCCAGCCAGGACGGCAGGAACGAGAGCTTGATGTAGATCGACGCATTCATCAGGGTCAGCACCGCCACGACCTGGCCGGCCAGCTTCACCCAGGGACTCAGCACACCGAGATCGTCAATGAGCCCGAGGATCAGGATGATCGATCCGGCCAGCAGCATGCCGAGTACTTCGGTCGAATCGAAACGAAGCGTGCCGGTCAGGGCGAGCAGGAACGCCAGGTAGATGGCGATTCCCCCCAGGTAGGGAACCGGGGTGACCTGCTTCTTCAACTTCCCGTCGGGGTGATCGGCGATTCCGAATCGGATCGCCGCCTGGCGCATCAGGGGCGTGAGGTAGAGCGCCAGCACCACCGCCAGCCCGAACGCGAACAGATACCGGATCACAGAACCCTCCCGCCGCCGGCGGTCCGCCGGCCGTCCGTCTTCCTCCGCGCGCGATCGTGGAGCTCACGGTAGAGCGAGGCCGTGTCGTTCACCAGCCTGTCGATCGAGAATTCGGCGCGGACGCGCTCACGCCCCGCCTCCCCGAAGCGTGCGGCGCGCTCGCCATCGGCGAGCAGATCGAAGCAGGCGCCGGCCAGGGCATCCGGATCGCCCGGAGGAACAAGCGTCCCCGTCCGTCCGTCGAGAACCACCTCCGGGATCCCTCCGACGCGCGTCGCAACGACTGGTCGCCCCACCGCCATCGCCTCGAGTAACGTCAGACCGAACCCCTCCCAGTTGGACGGCTGGACCAGGAGATCCAGGGCATCCATCACGCGCGGAATGTCTCGCCGCTCCCCCGCGAAGGTGGTGCGGTGCGCTACACCCAGGCGCGTCGCCGTCTCCTCGAGACGGGATCGCGCCGGTCCGTCCCCCACGATGACGAAGCGCACGTCGGGAAGCTTTTCGGCGAGGCTGCGTGCCGCGGCCAGGAAAACAGGAATTCCCTTTTTCGGCTCGATCAGGCGGCCGACGGTGCCGATCAGTTGTTCCCCCGGCGCGGCTCCGAGCTCCTGACGGGCGCGGGCGCGTCGCGCGGGATCGCTCCAGGACGCGCCGGGATCGGGGAGCGCATTACGCAACGTGCGCACGTGCCCATGGCGCAGGCCGTACGCGCGGATGGCGTGGCGCCGCACCGCCTCCGAGCAGGCGAGGACCGTGTCGGACATCGAGGCCGTCGCGCTCTCGAGCAGACGGCCCGCGAAACCGATCTCATAATCCGTATCATGGTGAGTTGCGATCACGACCGGCACCCCGGCCATCCTGCCGATGACGCGCGCCACGAGATTCGCGAGGAACAGATGGGCATGCAGGATCTGGGTTCGCTCGCGACGCAGCAACGCCAGAAGGCGTCCGGCCACGCGCACGTCGAGCGCCCCGCTGGCGCCGAGCGCCACCGCCCGTACTCCCGATCTCTCGAGCTCGTCGCCGATCGGTCCCCAGCCCTTCAGACAAGCGACCGTGACGTCGAAACCGAGCCGCTGCAGTCGCGGCGCCGTCACCAGAATCAGCTGTTCCGCCCCTCCGACCGCGAAGCCGACCGTCAGGACGAGGAGACGCATACGCCCGGATCGCATCGCTCCCGACGCCACGGCCGCATCCGCGTCGGGTGCGGGAGGGGTGATCTGCTGCGCTCCGGCCGGAACGTTCATGCGGGTCTCCGCATCGGCAGGGCGACCGGACGTCCCGCGCTCTCCGTCGGGGTCACCGTCATGGCCAGCGTTTCCTTCAGCCTCACGTAGCGTGCGTCCCAGCTGTTTGACCGCGCGAACGCGATCCGATCCCGACGCGCCGCGGCGTCCTCGTCCAGCGCCCGTTGAAGCGCCGCGGCGAAGGTCACGGCGTTATCGGCAAACAGGATCGGAGCACCGGTCGCCGCCGTCTCCCGCAGAGGCACCGAGACGACGGGTAGCCCGGCAGCACAGTACTCGTAGACCTTGATCGGATGGATCGCCTCGGTGAGTGGTTCCTTCCTGAACGGCACGAGGCCGGCGTCGGCCGCCCCGAGGTAGGCCGGCAGCTCACCATAATCGCGCGGCCCGAGCAGGGCGACGTTTCTCAGTCCCTCGAGCCGCCGCAGATCGGCACGCACGGGACCGAGCAGCACGAACGACCAGTCGGGCCGCAGGGCCGCCGTCTCCGCCACAAGCGCCGCATCGAACCAGGAGTCGATCGCACCCGCATAGATGGCGCGCGGTCTGGGCCAGCGTGCGAGGTCGGCCGGCTCCGGAAAAGGACCGGACGAGAACCGGTCCGGATCGCAGGCGTTCGGCAGATGCAGCACACGCCGCGCGCCGAAGCGCCGCGCCCGATCGGCCAGGCACTGCGCCGTCGCCACCACGAGGTCGACCCGGCGGACCGCTTCCTCTTCGATCCCTGCGTAGCTCTTCGGCGTGTCGGGAAAAGCCGGTGTGTCGTCACTCATCCGGTAGACCGATTGTCCGTGAGGGATCGTATCGAGCAGACCGAGCAGCGGGCTGCCCGGCGTCATCCAGAGCAGATCGACGCGATCGAAACCGGCCCGCCCCAGAACCCTCGACAAACGGGGGACGGTGGCGCGCAGGGTCAGACGGTGCATGGCGCGGCTGTCGAACAACGGGTAGGGACGGTACGGAGCGACGGTCATCGGTGCGTATGCGAACGACAAGCCGGCCGCGGGACGCTCTCCACCCCGCCACCAGAGCCGCAGTCGCGCACGGGTCTCCCGGTTCGTCTTGATGAAGTTGATCGGCGAAACCGGACCGACGCACCAGGCGACCTCCGCCCCGTCGCGGAGGAAGCGTTCGGCCAGGTGATGTCCACCGACGCGGATCGGACCCCCCGGCGCGAAGTGCTCCCACATCAGAATCTTCATCGCTCTCCCCGGACGGCGCGATCGAGACGGAAGGTCGCCCGCATCGCCGCTCCGATTGCTGAGGGAGCAATGAGCCCGGTGCTGTCTCCACGCAGCGCTCTTCCAATCGCCTCCCACTGCGCCGTGATCCCTTTGTCCTGGCCGCCGGGATCGAGTGATCCTCCGGTTCGACCGAACACCTCGAGCCGCCGGAAGTCGTCGAGCACCAGGGCCGTGCCGCCCCGGAAGATCTCCAGACGCTCCTTCGGCAGCGACGGATCTCCGAGCCCCGTGTAGATCAACGTGGCGCGCGAACCGCCCGAGAACTCCATCTGCGCGCTGAACGAGTCGCTGCGCACGACCATCGACCCGTCCGACGGAACGGCTGCCGCCCCGATCGAATCGAGATCCTCGCCCAGCAGGTGCAGGAGCAGATCGACGAAGTGGCAGCACTCGCCGACGATCCGGCCGCCCCCTTCCTCCGGATCCTGCAGCCAGTGCCCCGCCGGGAGCGGCCCGGCATTGACGCGATAGACGGCCAGCATCGGCCCCGACAGACGCGCCAGAATCTCCCTGATGCGGATCGCGAACGGGCTGTAGCGCCGGTTGAATCCGACCGCCAGCATTCGTCGCGCGCGCGCCGCCTCCTCGATCAGCGGATCCAGATCGGCCTCGTCGAGGCAGAGCGGCTTTTCGACCAGCACATGCTTCCCGGCACGCAGCGCCGCGCTTGCCTGCGCCGCGTGCAGGTGATGCCTCGTCCCGATCAGGACCAGATCGACCGTGGGGTCGGCGAGGATCGCGTCCAGATCGGTCGCGGCGCTCGGGATGCCGAACCTGCGGGCCGTCTCGCGAGCGTTGAGGGGGGTGGCGGTGACCACCGACCTCAGCTCGAAGCCGCGCAACCGGCGCAGCGCGGGGAGGTGAACCCCCTTCACGAACGACCCGGCCCCGCATATGGCGACGCCGATCGCCCGCTTACCATCCGGCATCGGATCGAAGGAGGAGACGCCCGAACGACCGGCGGCCTCCTGCCCGACGGGAATCGGGGCGACATCCGGCGAACCGCCCCGCGCTCGTGCTGCTGATGCGGACGGCGCGGTCGCGGAGTCGTAGGTCAGGACGACACCGAGCGGCCGCTCCTCTCCCGACTCCACCATGATCGCGTCGTACGCGTCCGATGCCCGCTCGATCGGATAGACCCGATCGATGAGGGGGCGGATCCCGACCCGACCGTCGCGCACCAGTTCCAGAAACGCCGCCATGTTACGGTTCTCGGTCCAGCGCACATAGGCCGGCGGATAGTCGATCCCCTTCTCCTCGTAGGAAGGATCGTAGCGGCCCGGACCGTACGACGTACTGATCAGCAGATCGAGTTCCTTCTCGTACATGAGGGAGCGATCGAGATCCATCCCGACGGCGCCGATCAGCACGACGGTCCCCTTGCGGCGGCAGAGGCGCATCGCCAGGTTGGTCACTTCCGATCCGGCGGAGGCGGCATACACCAGCACCGCATCGGCGAGCAGCCCGGATGTCACGCGCGGCACCTCGTCGCGCGGATCCCGCGCGGCGGGATCGAACGCCTCGAGGCCGAGAGTACGGGCCCGGGCGGCGCGCTCCGGATCGGTATCGAATCCGACGACCCTCGCGCCGGCCGCGCGGAGAATCTGCGCTCCGATGCACCCGATCAGGCCGAGGCCGACGACGACCGCCGTCTCGCCGATCCGGATCCCGCTACGACGGACGCCCTGCAGAGCGATCGCCCCCAAGGTGGCGAACGCCGCTTCGTCCATCGCCAGACCCTGAGGGACCGGCACGACGAGATTGCGCGGCACGGCGATCCACTCGGCATGGCTGGCATATCCGGCGCCTGCGCAGGCGACGCGCGTTCCAGGCGGGAGATCGGCCACGCCGCGCCCCACGGCCTCGACGATCCCGGCCGCGGCATAACCGGGCGCCAGCGGCGCCCCCTCGCGTCCCCTGATGCGCGACAGAACCCCGGATGGTCCCTCGGACCGCAGGACGTCGATCGCCCTGCGGATCTTTCCCGGATCGGTCGCATCGCGCAGGAGCGACGGGCCCGCCGAGGCATCGAGGGCGCCCCGCTCGGTGCCGGCGCTGAGCACGGAGTGGGAGGTCCGCACGAGCACCCGGCCCGGCTCGGCCACCGGAGCAGGAACCTCCTGAACCACCGTCTTCCCTTCGAGCATCAGCACCTGTTTCATCTTCCATCCCCGTGCGAGTCGACACCCGGACCGAGAACACCGGTATTGCCGGCGCGAGTGTCATCGACGCTTCCAGGCAGATCGATCATAAAACGGGCCGTCACCGGCAGTCGCCCTTTCCACTGATAGTGCACGCGGAACGACGACTCGACACGCCCGTAGGCGCGCGAGAAGCGATCCGCCTCGACCCGGCCCGAGGTCCCCTCCGGAATGAGTGTGGGGCGGATCTCGAACCGAACCGGCCCGGTCCGACCTCGTACGATCAGATGATCGGCATCGAAATCGGCGTCGCACGCGGGATCGAGATGGAAGAACCACTCCAGGCTGTGATCGCCGCGGCCGATCAACTGATCCTCGATCACCAGCCGGCGCGTCCGCCTGTTGAGCAGCACGACACGTCGGTGCAGTACCGGATCGGCCAGTCGCATGTACCCACGATGCTCCGCCTCGACGAGAGTGAAGCCTTCGCGCGAGACGAATCGCGTAATGGCGGGAGCGTCGAGCCCGGGAAGACGAAACGGCTCACCGGGCAGCGGATTGATCTCCTCGCCGTCGACCCGGACGGTGTTGTGGGCCGCCGTCGAACGGAAGTGATCGCGCAGATCGAGATCGGGCGTGTAGGTGCCGACCCCCGTGTCGACCAGGATGTCCCGTCCCCCCGCGTGAACCTCGATCGAAAGCGTGTCGTTATGGGCATGTGTCCCGATCCCCTGCATGCCGACCGGTCCGGCCTCCAGGACCGCGTACAGATCGTCGTGACGCAGGATGGCGACGCCGGCCGCGGCGTAGTGAGCGCTGGTGATGCGCACCGTCGCTGTTTCCTGCGCGGACTTCAATCGTCCGGCGCAGGAATCCCCGAAGAACCACAGCGCCTCGTCCCAGCGCTCCCCGGCCAGCGCGAGCAACGCATCGTCGTCGAAGGCGCAGCCTGCGACACCGAGCAGGTGCCGGTGATCGCGCCGATCCACGCCGTACCCGCCCAGGATCTGCAGGCGGCCGTCATCGTTGTCGCCGATCTGCGGAGCGAGACCGTTCGGCTTGACGTAGTGCGCGATATAGTCGATCCGGCGCTCGACGGCATCGCGCAGCTCCGGCAGCCGGAATCCGGATCGTTCCGCCAGCAGCCAGGATGTCAGAAGCATTTCGGTGGTCAGACGATGGTAGGCGGTGGACGCTTCAAAATCGACTCCCTCGCCGCTCGTCTGCAGACCGCTCTCCCGGACGATCTCGCCGATCGCGAGACCCTTCCAGATATCGGCCTCCGGGGCGCCCCGGAACAGCACTCCCAGAAACAGCAGACCGACCAGGTCGGCCAGGTAGTGGTTGCCGTTGGGCGGCCAGTTCTCGAGGTGACCGGCGATGAACCGGCCGTGAGCGTAGAGGGCCCGCAGCAGCAAAGATGCGAACGGGCGATCGGCATGGATCTCATCGCGGAAGAACGCGTACCCCCAGATCCAGTTGACCGCGCGGATGGCGACGTCCATCGTGCAGGTCCAGTTCACGCCCCGTCCCGGCCGATTCTCGCGCAGCCAGTCCCGGATCTGATCCCGCATCTCCTCGTAGTAACCGGGATCACCGGTGATCCACGCGGCCTGCCCGAGACAGGGAAGATGCTGAAAGCGGGACAGCTCCCACGGCACCTTCACGTCGAAGCCGCGTCCGAATTCGGTCGGGATGCGGGCCTGCAGATCTTCGAAGTAGGTACCGCGCGGCCAGGTGTGGCCCGACTTGAAGTCCGTGTGCCAGGGCAGCCGCGAACCGAGATCGCAGGGACCCGATCCAAGCAGGTCGAACCTGCGCGCCACGACGCGGTCGGCTTCCCGGACGATTGACGACGCCAGCGCGGGGTAACGCTCGTTCACCCAGGGTCCGATCCGATCGCGCGACAGGTCGCCGACGAACAGGCGCCCCCCATCCAGTT
>JAZGDH010000120.1:0-2369 GCA_036477555.1 Acidobacteriota bacterium | reverse complement strand
GGTGGTCGTGACCGGCATCCTCGACGAGGCAACCAAGACGATCCGGGTCGAGTCGATCGAGGCTGCCAAGAAGGCCTGAGAAGCCGGACGGGAACAGGATTTGCGCGCCACATGGGTTTGAGTGTGTGGCGCATGAATGAATCAAGGAACAGGGCCGCGGGAACGCGGCCCTTTTTCTTTGCCGGCGTGTCCCGCGTTCTCCGGTCACGCGGCCGCCGGAGGGGCGCAGCCGGTGGGATATAGTTCGCGATGATGACTTTGCTGCGCGTCGCGCTGCTTTTCGAGCTGGCGAACGCCGCCTATCTGGCAGCGTTTGACTCGGCGACGATCTTCTACCATGTCCAGGTCGTGGCGCACGTCGTGGTCGGCCTGGTGCTGGTGCTGGTGCTGGCCGTGCGCGGCTGGCCGGAGCTGAGGGGGCGCTGGTCGGCGGCCGGTCGATCGAAGGGGATGGCCCGCGGGCTTCTGGTCGTCGGCGCCACGGCGGCTGCTTTCGCTATCGTCTCGGCGCTCGTTCTCGCCGTGACCGGGACCTCAACGCCATACCGCCCGGTCCTTTATCTGCATATCGGATCCTCGGTCGCGGCGCTCGTCGCCGCGACCGGATGGTCGGCGGCGCGTGGCGATCGACGGCGAACGCGCCGCGCGGCCGTCGTCCTGGGACTGGCGCTGTTGCTGCCTCTCGGAGTCCGCGGATACCGCCTGATCGTGCCGCCCCACGCTTCGGCGATCAAGAACGTCGATCTGCCGCCGCTCACCCCCTACGAGGAGGGGGGCGGCGAGGGGAGCCCGTTCTTCCCGTCGTCGGTCCGGACGGTCGGCGATCGCCTGATCCCCTCCGACTTCTTCCTGGAATCGAAGGCGTGCGGGAACAGCGGCTGCCACCCCGACATCACGGCGCAGTGGGAGTCGTCGATGCACCACTTCTCCTCGTTCAATAATCAGTGGTACCGGAAGTCGATCGAGTACATGCAGGACGTCGTCGGCACGACGCCGTCGAAATGGTGCGGCGGCTGTCACGATCAGGCTCTGCTGCTGACCGGACGCATGGACACCCCGATTCGTGAGCAGATCGATACGCCCGAAGCCCAGGCCGGAATCGGCTGCCTCGTCTGCCACTCGATCGTGCATGTCAACGACACCATGGGGCAGGGGGGGTACGTGCTGGAGTATCCCGCGATGCACAAGCTGGTGGCGAGCGACAACCGGGCGCTGCAGATGCTGCACGACTACATGGTGCGGCTCGATCCCGGTCCGCATAAGACGACCCTTCTCAAGCCGTTTCACCGCGAATCGCGCTCGGAGTTCTGCTCGGCGTGCCACAAGGTCCACCTGGATGAGCCGGTCAATCACTACCGTTGGCTGCGCGGTTTCGACGAGTACGACGCGTGGCAGGGGAGCGGCGTGTCGGGGCAGGGGGCGCGCTCGTTTTACTATCCCGAACGATCGCAGGATTGCTCAGACTGTCACATGCCGCTGGTGCCCTCGAAGGATCAGGGGAATGTCGACGGGTTCGTCCACTCGCATCGATTCCCCGCAGCCAACACCGCTGTGCCGTTCGCCAACAAGGATGAGGAGCAGCTGAAGGTGACGCGCGATTTCCTCGAGGCCGGGATCCTGTCGGTCGATCTGTTCGCAGCTGTGCCGGGTGGAAGCCCTGGGCCCGGAACACCGGCGGCCGGCGCCGAAGCGCAAGATGTTGCCGCCGGCGGCACTGTCGCAGCGGATGGAAGCGCCGGGCGCGCCGCGGCCGCGCCGGACGATGCGGCGCCCCGTGCGGCGGCCGTTTTCCCCGATCTCGAAGACATGGCCGGACCGGCGCCGGGTCGTCCCGGGTCGTCCCGGGGCACGCGGGATACCGTCATCGTCGCGCCGCTCGATCGCGCGGCGCCGTTTCTTCGACGTGGAGAGACCTGCCGCATCGACGTCGTCGCCCGCACGCGGCGGATCGGGCACTTCTTCCCGGGCGGCACGGTCGATGCGTTCGATGTCTGGCTCGAGCTGAAGGTCGAGGATGCGGACGGCAGGGTACTCTACTGGAGCGGGTACGTGGAGGATGACGGGCGCGGCCCCGTCGATGCGGGCGCCCATCGTTACGGCACGCTCCTGATCGACGGGCGCGGCAATCCGATCAACAAGCGGAACGCCTGGGCGGCGCGGGCGGTCGTCTACGCGCGTCTGATCCCGCCCGGCGCGGCGGATGTCGGCCGTTTCCGCGTCGCGATCCCGCCCGACGCCCGCGGGCCGCTGACCCTGACGGCGCGCATGAACTATCGGAAATTCTCCTGGTGGAACACGCAATTCGCCTACGCCGGCGTGCGTGATCCCGAGGTTCAGGAGTACGCCGTCTCGCCGCATTTCGATGACGG
>JAZGDH010000012.1:0-2829 GCA_036477555.1 Acidobacteriota bacterium | reverse complement strand
TTCAGATCGGCGATCGGCGCCAGCGCACCGCCGATGAACGCGCGCCCCTTCCCCTGGGCCGGGATCTCACGTCGCACCACGACCACCCCATCCTCCGACGTATAGCCGCGCTCCTCGAGAAAGGCGGAGGCCGATGCATCCCCCTCGAGATCGAACACGACCTCGATCGAGGCGCGATCGGTCCCCGAGCGGATGACATCGGCGCCGGCCCGAGCGCCGGCGACCAGAAGAAGCGCGTCGACGAGAATCGACTTACCCGCTCCCGTTTCTCCCGTAAGAAGGTTCAGCCCGAGATCAAGGTCGAGAGTGACCTCCCGGACGATGGCAAGATTCCTGATGTGGACGCAACGGATCATGAAGGGAACGCCGTCCGTGCCGGCACGATGGCGAAGTGATGCTAGCAGGGGGGATCTCAGGTTGTCAAGGAAACGAGCGTGTGCTAACTTACATGCTGACTGATCGTTGCACGTATCTGCCTCGTTCGAGGGCGGGAGTCTCACCCGAATGACGATCGACATCGCGATACTCCCCCTGGTCATGCCGCTCGCGACCGCCGCCGACCCGGGGTTCCGTGGAGACCTGCTCAGCCTGATCGCCGAGTCGGGAACATTCGTCAAACTCGTGCTCGTTCTTCTCTTCGGCGCCTCGGTACTTTCCTGGGGTGTGATCATCGAGCGCCTCCGCGCCTTCCGTCGGGCGGAGCGGGACTCCGACGCCTTCCTGCACGATCTCGAGCACGAGAAACGGCTGACCGATCTGCGGGATCGGGCCAGCCGCTACGGCGCCAGCCCTCTCGTACCGGTCTTCGTCGAGGGGTTCAGAGAGCTGACCTCCGCGGTGACGGAAGGAGTGAAACGCTTTCGTGGCGGCGGCGCCCTCCCCGACGAGGTGCGCGAGCGCATGCTCGCCCGCGTTCGCCGGCGCCTGGAAGAGAGCGCCGCGGCGCAGGCGGAGGAACTGGATCGCCACCTCGGACTGCTCGCGACAACGGGCAGTGTGACCCCATTCATCGGCCTGTTCGGCACCGTGGTCGGGATCATGAACGCCTTCCAGGGGATAGGCCTCGCCGGCACCGCGAGCCTGGCCGCCGTGGCGCCCGGCATCTCCGAGGCGCTGGTGGCCACCGCTGCAGGGCTCTTCGCGGCGATCCCCGCCGTCGTCGCCTACAACCACCTGCTCGCTCGCGCCCGAAGGCTCGGCGGACGGATCGAGCGGTTCGTTCTTTCCTTCTCGACGATCACCGAGGCCCAGATCGATGCGAGCCGGATCCCGCAGGCTCCCGTCGAAGCAAGCCAACTGCGGGTTTGACCGCATCCTGAGCGAGACAACGACCCGATGGCCTTGAGCCTACCCGGACGGATGCGCGGGCGCTATGGACCGGCGCTGGCCGACATTAACGTCACACCTCTCGTCGACGTGATGCTGGTGCTGCTCATCATCTTCATGGTGACCGCCCCGATGATGACGCGCGGCATCGACGTGCGCCTTCCCAAGACCGCGTCGGGCAGCGACGCCACCGAGCAACGGCTGGTCGTTTCGGTCGATCGCGAGAACACCGTCTACCTGAACGAACGTCCCGTCAACATTGCGCTGCTCACCGATCAACTGAGGACCGAGATGCAGACACGCGGGATCGATTTCATCTTCCTGCGCGCCGATCAGGAGGTACCGTACGGCCGCGTGATGATGGTGATGGATCAGATCAAGCGGGCCGGCGCCGATCGGGTCGGCATGGTCACGATGCCCGTCGACAAGCGGCGATCGAGCCGGCCGGAAGGTTCCCGGTGAGCCGGCGGCCGGTTCATATCGTGCGACCACCCGCGGCCCCGACCGGCTGGAGGCGCATGGTGATCCTGTCCTTCGTGCTGCACGTGGTCGGATTCGGCGGCGCGATCGGGTTGCCGCGCCTGCTCCCCCGCGAATCTCCGGGCACCCCGGTCTACGTCGTCGACCTGGTCTCGCTCCCGGCCCCCGCCCCGAGACGCAAACAGGCCGGCGGCGGTTCGCGGACGATCAAGAAGACCACACCGGCCCCGAAACCGCCTCCAAAAAAAGAAAAGGCGATCGAGATCCCGGAACCGAAGAAACAGAAGCCGCAACCGAAAAAGGAAAGGCCGGAGCCCAGGAAAGAAACACCCAAGCCGGAACCGAAGAAGATCGAAGAGCCGCCGGCGAAGATCGAGAAGCCCGTCGAGGCCAAAGACGCCGCGGCCGATACCGCGACGGGGCCGGCGGAGGAGGCGGCCCCGAGTTCGACGATCGGGGGTCGCGGAACGGCGGCGATCGGCATTCCCGGCGGGACCGGGGACGCCGGCGGGGATGCCCGGACGTTCTACTTCAACTTGCTGAAGATGCGGATCGAGAGCAACTGGCAGCGCCCTATCTACCCGCCGAACTACACCGACCGGCGGACGCTCGTGGTCACGGTTCGTCTCGGGCTGAGCAGCAGCGGCAGGGTCACGAGCCTCGATCTGCTGACCCCGAGCGGATACGATGCCCTCGATCGATCGATCCAGCGCGCGGTGCGGGACGCGGCGCCGTTCCCGCCCTTTCCGCCGCAGATCACGCGTCTCAGCATGGCGATTCCGATCGAGTTCGTATTTAACCCCGATTGAGCCGAGGGCCCATGTTCAGAAACTCCCATTGCGTGACAGCCTGCTGCTTCCGGCTCCTGGTCGGTGTGCTCGTCCTTCTTCTTCCATTCTCCGATCCGGTGCGCTCTCAGGAGGAGCCCCCTGCGGCGACCATCACCGACCCGACCGGCGGCGACGATGTCGTCCCGACCATCCGCATCGAAGGGGACGCGCGCCGCAAGATCTCGATCGCGAT
>JAZGDH010000119.1:0-5941 GCA_036477555.1 Acidobacteriota bacterium | reverse complement strand
CCGACATAATCGTTGTAGTCGAGGGTTGCCGCCTGCAGCTGCAGGGGTGCGGCCACCTCCCCGGGAGGAGGCGGTATGGAAGCGAGAATCGTGTCGAGTAGCGGGAGCACATCGTCATTCGTATGCTCCAGTTCGCGGCGGGCGTACCCGAGCTTGGCCGACGTGTACAGGATGGGGAAGTCGAGTTGTGCGTCGCTTGCCCCCAGGTTCAGCATCAGCTGGAAGATCTCGTCCAGCACCTCGTGCGGTCGGGCATCCGACCGATCGATCTTATTGATAAGGACGATCGGACTGAGTCCGATGTCGAGCGACTTTTTCAGGACGAAGCGCGTCTGCGGAAGGGGCCCCTCCGCCGCGTCGACCAGCAGCAGGACGCCGTCGACCATCCCCAGGATGCGCTCGACCTCACCGCCGAAATCGGCGTGACCCGGAGTATCGACGACGTTGATCTTGACATCGCGGTAGAGGATCGACGTGTTCTTCGCGAGGATGGTGATGCCCCGCTCGCGCTCGAGATCGTTGGTGTCGAGCGCGCGCTCCTGCACGCGCTCGTTCGAGCGGAACGTCCCGGTCTGCTGCAGCAGACGGTCCACCAGCGTCGTCTTGCCGTGATCGACGTGGGCGATGATTGCGACGTTTCGGATGTCGTCGCGACGGGTTTTATTCTGCACGGTGCGAGCGCTCCCGGGAAGGAACTGATTATATCCCGGTTCTATTCAATCGTGAATTTCGGTCTGGGGGATTTCGGCTTCGGGGGGGCCACACGCGGGGTCTCCCGGACGTCCTTCTTCTCCATCAGGACCTCCCGCATCGAGTTTTTCAGGAAATACAGATCCACGATCCGGAGGCCCGTGAACATCTTTTCAATGTCGCGGTTCTGATGGACCTGGCGCAGCATCAGGCGTCCCGTCATCGGATCGCACTGAATGTGCTTGTCATCGACGATCTTGTAGCGCCACGGCGCGGCCGCTTCCTCGGTGCGGGCGGTGTCGAAGTAGGCGAGAACCAGACCTCCCGGCTTGAGGACCCGGCGCACCTCGGCCGCGATCAGGCTGACCGACTCCGGGTCGTAGTAGTTGAATATGTCCCAGGCGATGATCGCGTCGAAGGAGGTCTCGGGAAAATTGAAGTGGATCGGCATCCGGCAATGCCACTTCCGGTCGGCACGGTTTCTGCCCGGAGGTGTGCCCAGACGACTCGACGTGACACGGTCGCCGTCCCGTGAGACTTCATGAGCGGGGAAGGTGCGCGGAGGCAGGACGATGTGACGCGACGGGCGCGCTCCGGGTCGCGATGGTGGCTGCCGGATCGATATGGCGACCGGTCGCGCGGGGCGGGATGACGCCGTGCCCCCCGTGGAACCGGTCGTCGCGGGCCGCGGCTTCGGCGCGGCCGGCTGGGAGGCAGCGATTTCGGCGACGCTCAGCAGATCCTCGACCTGAACCTTGCAGCCGAGTTCCGCGAAGAACTGGATGTTCGCGCCGGAGAGGGGGCCGAGGTCGAGAATATGCGGCCGACCGTCAGCCCGCAGGCGCTTGAGAAATTTCGAGAGGATGTGGGAGTTGAGGGCCCTGCTTTGCCGCTCCCCCCCCGCGCCTCTGCTCTTACCCTGATTCCTGAGCAGGTGCAGCATGATCAGTGACGCCACGCACGCGGGACCGCCCGGGGGGCGGTCCCGCCGCGCTGAACGTGATGCCGTTCCCGCAGGCAGGCGCTAAACGCGCGGAGCCTGCTTGACCGAAGCGTCGTCCTTGGCCGTGGGGATGGCCTTCATTTCGTCGGCATGCGCACCGGGCCGACGGGCGGCATCCGCCGCACCCCGCTCCATGTCGACGCTACCTTTGAAGTGTGCACCATCGGCGATCGTGATCCGGGGGGAGGCAATGTCGCCGTTGAGGCGGCCGGTCGGCGTGAGCTCGACCCGCTCGGATGCGAAGGCGTTGCCGCCGACCTCGCCCGCGATGATGATCGTCTTGGCGTAAAGGTCGGCCTTGATCTTCCCGTTGGCGCCAATCGTGAGGTTGTGATCGCGAAGTTCGATCTTCCCCTCGACCCGGCCGTCGATGGTCAGGTCCTCGTCGCCTTTCAACTCACCCTTGATGTGAATCGACGGACCAATATTCACGATGCGGCCTCCCTTGACGGCATCCTGGCTGTAGCCGGGACGCGATGACTCACTCGGTCGCGAGCCGATCTCTTTCTTGTCCTTGTCCCACATCGAGACCTCCTTCACGAAGATGCCCAGCCTTCATGGTCTGGGGTGGTCAGTGTCTCCCGGCGATCTGACGCGCGCCCGGGTTGAAACCGGGACGATGCCTCCGCGATCCCGCCTGGACGAACCCGCGCCCGACCCGGGGCAGGAACGCCGGGGACGTCCGGAGAACTCCTGCTTTTGCAAGGAGATCCCCGCCACCTTGTTCGCTCGTTCGAATGCGCCGAACTCTAGCATAGGGTCTATAGAGCGTCAAGGTCACGTCCCCCGTGCGTCAATTCACCGGCGCAATATATAGTTTTCGTAACCGGGGCAGGCAAGCAAAGCGAGCACAATTCTGAAATCCCCCATCCTCCCACGAGGTTCGAGAAGGTCCTCTTTGGCCTCATCGGCGGATCGAAGGACCGCGCCACCCGCCGGAGGGCCGCCGGCACCGACCAGGAGCCTGTGCGCGGCCCCACGCAATACGCGGACAGGCTCCCAGGGTCGGCCTGAAATCCCCGACCGAAAAGGCATGGGGAGAGCCGGCGTGGAATAACGCCCGCCGTGTCTTGCTAATTCGACATTGCCATGGGAGACCGGACGACAGCGCTCGTAAGGGATATCCCTAGTTAGGGATATCACGCCATGAACGAAAGTATCGACGTTTATTTTTTCGTTGACAATGACAAATTTGGTCGTAGGCTCATGTCAGAAAAGCAACGCGTACTCATTCTTGGGTGAGGTTGAACAGAAGAGGCTAAACAATCGGTCGCTGTGCTGTGGCTACGATCCCGGGTTTGCGGCGAGCCTGCGATTCGTAACGGCAGCGACCGGTTTTCTCTCCCTCCGACGGGCAGGGTGCACATCCTGTCCGTTTATACCGGGGCGACGGTCTGATGGGGCCGTCGTCCCTTTTTCTATGGGAAGCCAGCGGCGGTCCAGCAGGTGATCGGCTCTCACGTTGGAGAGCGAGCGCAGTAGAGAGTTCTTGATGCCCGGATGATTCGTCTCCATCTTCTGCAGCAGAACCTTCATTCGCATCCGCTGCAAGGAATGGTCGCCGCAGGCGGGACAGGCGCAGCAGATCACCGGGAAGCCTATTTCCCCGGCATACCTTCGAATATCCTCCTCCCAGGCATAACAGAGAGGACGAATGACGGTGTTGCGGCCGTCGCGGGAGTGCAGGAGTGGCGGCATGGAGCAGAGCTCGCCGTTGAAGAACTGGCTCATCAACAAGGTCTCGATCAGATCATCGGCGTGATGCCCCAGCGCGATCTTGTTGCATCCAAGCTCCGGCGCCAGCCTGTAGAGGACGCCCCGCCGCAACCGGGCGCACATCGAGCAGTGCGTGTCCTGAACCGCCATCTTTTCGTCGATCACTCCGGCGATGTCGGTGCGCTCGATGTGATAGTTGAATCCGTGCTCGCGGAAATAGCCTTCCAGGACATCGGTCCGGAACCCGCGGTATCCCTGGTCGACGTTGACGGCCAGGAGTTCGAATTTCACAGGCGCACGCCGGCGCAGATTCTCGAGCAGATGCAGCATGACGAACGAGTCCTTCCCGCCCGACATGGCGCAGAGGATCCGGTCGCCCTCCTCGATCAGGCCGAAATCACCTATGGCCTGCCCCATGCTGCGAGCCAGACGCTTCGCGAAACTTGAAGAACGCTGTGACATCGTCCGAATTATAGCGTGACACCCGGGTTGTCCGACAAGATGCTTCGAGTGAGCGGTGAATGATCGAGGCCGCGCAGCCGGGGTGTGGGGCCGTTGCGTGCCGCTCAGGGGGAGCCCCGATTGACAGCCGGGGATACATTTGTTAATAAATGGCGAACCACCCGTGTTCTACCGATTCGACCGCAAGGCAGCCAAGAAGGAGCGGCGATGAACAAGGCCGAATTGATCAGCCGAGTTGCACGGGATACCCGCATCACCAAGGTTCAGGCAGCGCGTGTCGTCGACTGTCTCCTCGGTCACGTCACCCGGGCGCTGAAGCGGGGCGATCGAGCCAGCCTCGTCGGCTTCGGGACCTTCAACGTCGCGAGGCGCCGGGCGCGCACGGGACGGAATCCGCAGACCGGAACTCCGATCACAATTCCGGCACGGAGGATCGTGCGCTTTACCGCGGGCAAGTCTCTCAAGGCCGACGTCCGCTGAGCGCGACGGCCAGGTCGATCTTCGTAACCGAACAAGAAACGATTTGCTTGACCGGCAGGTGAGCCTATATTAGCCTGTGCGCCCAGTCGCGGGTTGATGTGAAGTGAAGTGGCCTGGACCCGGGCAATCAAGGTTCCATCCGGGAGGGATGACCAGCTCATGGATATGTTTCTGCTGTTCGCCGTCATCTTCATGTCGGTCCTGTTCGGGGTCGGACTGAGCGCCCTGATGCTCTCCCTCCTGTTCAAGCTCATCCTCAAGCTCTCCAAGGGCCGGATCGGTGACGTGCCGGTCGCCCCGGCAAGCGCACCTCAGGCCTGAGCCCGGGCCTGGCCCGCATCTCTTACCAGGATTCCGCACACAATTTTGAAGTTTGAGGTCTTACCTGCCTCCGGCGACGTGCGGGGCCGAGGAAGGTCTCGCCGGGCTGTGGAACAGGACATAGAACATGTTGTCCTGAAAGCTCCGGTTGGTCGGCAGCATGCCGTGTGACTCGCAGAAGAAATAAGTCGAGGTGAAGGTCCGGCCGCTGCGCGCGCTGTCCGCCTCGTCCATGCCACCGCTCAGCGCCAGGAGTGACTGAGCCGTCACCGTCCCGTCGCCGGGCGCCAGCATCGCCTTCTGCAGCTGCTTGAGGACCTTGTCCGGGATGCGCTCGTCGTCGAACAGGGTGAGCGTCCCGGCGTCAGTTTCCTGTACCACCGCCCGATCGAGGGTGGGGATGCAGTCCGAGCCGAAGAGATGGACCGGCACCGGAGAGGTGCGATGCCCCTCCCGGGCCAGCGCCGTGTGAAAACTGCGGGCGCGATCGAGAGCCGCGACCAGAAAAGCGAGCATCTTCTCGTCCCGGTCCTCGGCCGAAGCGGGGGTCTTGCCGTCCTCGCCGGCGATCTCCCCCGCACGCCCTCCGTCGAGGCGTCTGGGATCAAAGACCGACCAGCCGTTCCGGACCCACTCCTCGGCGTCGTAGAGATCGATGTCGATCGAATTTCCCTCGGCGTCGACCAGGTGGCCGCGGCCGTCGTGAGGCATCAGCTGATAGACCGACGGCATGGTGAACACGACCTGGGGGGACATCGTCCTCGAGAACCCGGTGTTCAGCACCTTGAACGCCGACATCGTGCCGCGCAGCGGCGTCCCGATGTGGATCATCCGCCCGATGTCCGGAGCGCCGGCATAAGTGACCGCGTGGTCTTCCCCGTCGCTGACGACGTCCTCCATGCCGTATTTCAAATAGTATTCCGTGATCAGTCCGCCCATGCTGTGGGCGATGATGTCGAAACGCATGTCGGGGGCCTTCAGGCGCGCCTTGATCTGCCGGATGGCGCGGCCGAGCCCGATCGCCGACTCGACATTGTCCCGCCGCCAGTCGTAAAAGTAGACGAAGAGACTGTCCCCCGGCTTCGGATTGTTGATGTCCCCGATCCGATAGCCGCCGTGGTCGGTGAGCGCCTCGATGAAGGCGCCGTAGAACTTCACCCCCGCGACCCGCTCGTACAACGAATAGGCGATCAGGTCGTCCCGGTTGTCGGTGATCGGGAAGGCGTCGATCGGCAGCGAGAGGTCCTCGGTCTTGCCCCGCTTAATGGC
>JAZGDH010000118.1:0-3844 GCA_036477555.1 Acidobacteriota bacterium | reverse complement strand
CCTGGTTGCCGGTCCCGGCGCGCACCGCTCGGTGCGGATGTCCCGGCTGATGGAGGCGGCGGAACGGGTCGCCGCGAGTGAGGCGAACATCCTCCTCTGCGGCGAAAGCGGCACGGGGAAAGGCCTTCTGGCGCGGTACCTGCACGACGCGAGTCCACGGAGTTCGGGCCCCTTCGTCACCATCACCTGCGCGAATCTCCCGGGCGAGCTGCTCGAAAGCGAGCTCTTCGGACACGAAAAGGGGGCCTTCACAGGAGCGACGGAGCGGAAAATCGGCCGCTTCGAGCAGGCGGACGGCGGCACCATCCTGATCGACGGGGTCAACGAGCTGGCTCTCCCGCTGCAGGGAAAGCTGCTGCGGGTGGTGCAGGAGCGGTCGTTCGAACGTCTGGCGGGAATCAGCACCATCCGGGTCGATGTCCGGATCCTGGCGTCATCGCAGATCGATCTGGAGCCTCTCGCCACAACCGGCCAGTTCCGGAACGACCTGCTGTACCGGCTGAACGTGATTCGCCTCGATCTTCCGCCTCTGCGGGATCGGATGGAGGATTTGCCGATGCTGATCGATCAGATCCTTGGGGACGTCGCCCCGGAGCAGAACGGACCGGCGAAACGGCTGTCCCCCGGAGCGCTGAACAGGCTGATGCGCCACGATTGGCCGGGAAACGTGAGGGAGTTGCAGAACGTGTTGTGGAGCGCAGCGATTCTCGAGCGGGGAGAGACGATCGGGGCCGAGTCGATCCGGATATCGACGACGCGGAAATCCGGGCCGCTCGCGACGGTGCTCCAGGGGCGCCAATCACTGGAGCAGCTCGAGGAAGCTTATATCCGGGAGACTTTGCAGGCGACCGGCGGAAACCAGACCGAGGCCGCGCGCATCTTAGGCATCAGCCGCAAGACGCTGCTCATGAAGCGTAAGCGTTTCGGCATTCCATGAGTCCGCGGCTCCGGCGTTCGGCCTCGTCGAAAGGACATCGGGTCATGAAGAAGCCCAACATGAAGAAACCCAACATGAAGAAACTCAAGACTAAGAAGCCCGGCACGAAGAGGCTCGATAAGAATCAGATTAATGGATACAGGCTTCGCCTCATCGACAAGAAGCGCGAGGTCACCGAGGCGTACAATAAGAATACGACCTACGGTCGACTGACCGATGACGAGGGGACCCAGGATCTGGCGGACAAGGCGTCGAGCTCCTACACCAAAGAATTCCTCTATTCCCTCTCGAACACGGATCGTGAGATCCTTCAGCACGTGGACGAGGCGCTGCAGCACATCGGCAAGGGGACATACGGCACCTGCCAGGAGTGCTCGGACGACCTCAATCGCAAGCGTCTCGAGGCGGTCCCCTGGGCCACCTACTGCGTGAAGTGCCAGGAGAAGATCGAGCAGGGCCTGCTCTGAGGGAAGGGCGCGCGGTGCGACCGGGGGCGATGCCCGGAGCCCGGCCGGCGATGGCGCGCGCCGCTGAGGTGGAACGATGAAGATCCGCACCATCCTCTACCTGTTAATCGGCGCGATCGTCGTCGCCGCCCTCTCCGTTCTCTACAACACCAATCGCGAGATCCTCAACCAGAAGGTCATCGTCGGCCAGGGCATCGTGATGCCTGTCTGGGTGACGATTCTGGCGGTCAGCGGCATCTCGATGCTCGTGCCGTTGCTGTTCGGGCTTCTGCGCGATCTGCGCAGGATGTTCAGCGGCCTGACGGCGCGCCGCAAGGTGCGCTCTCAGCAGGAGGCGGAGGAGCGTTATCTCATCGGTATCGAATCGCGGTTGAACGGTCGCGAGGAGCGCGCCCTGGAGCACTTCGAGGCGGTGCTGGCGATCGAGCCGAACCACTTCCAGGGACTGATGAAGGCCGGTGAGGTGCTGCGCTCGATGCGACGTTATGCCGAGGCGATCGAGTACCACCGCCGGGCCGCGCGCGACAAGGAGAGCGATCTACGCCCTCTCTACGCACTCGTCTCCGACTACGAAGAATCGGGCGCCACCGAGAACGCCAAGGCGATTCTCAACCGCATCATCACCCAGAGCCCCAAGAAATCGCTGGCCGCTTACATGAAATTCCGCGACATCCTCATGAACGAGGCGGCGTGGGAGAAGGCATGGGATATCCAGCAACTCATCGAGAACCTGCTGCGGGAGATGAGCCGCTCCAGCAAGTCGGAAAAGAAGTACCACCTCGGCATCCGCTACATGCTTGCCCAGCGCCTCATCGAGCAGGGACGCGAGCGCGAGGCGATCGGCATCCTCCGCCGCCTCGCCCGCACCGAGCCGACGTTCGTCCCGGCCCATTTGAGGTTGGGCAAGGCGCTGATCGCGATCGGCCAGCCGGAGGAAGCGGTCGACGTCTGGGATCAGGGGTATCAGGCAACCAGCCATCCGATCTTCCTGACCACGACCGAGAATTACTACCTTCACATGGAGCAGCCACGGCGGGCCATCGAGGCCCTGCAGAGCGCCATCGTCAAGAGCAAGAAGGACATCATCCCGCGTTTCTTCCTCGGCAAACTCTACTACCGGCTCGAGATGATCGACGAGGCGCTCGAGCAGTTCTCGCAGCTGAAGGGACACGTGACCTACTTCCCCGCCCTTCACTACTACCTCGCCAAGACGATGGAGCGCCACGGGAACTATCGCGACGCGCTGCGCGAACTGGAGACGGTCCTGCGGCAGGCCGAGGTGCTGAAGGTCGAGTACGCCTGCGCGACCTGCAACCGCAAATTCCCCGACTGGGTCGATCACTGCTCGCGTTGCGGCGAATGGAACAGCGTGCAGTTCGACTTCCGCGAGGAGCGGCCGGTCGAAGAGCTCGGCCTTCCGACCGCCCCCGTCTATACCGTCGAATCCCAGGAGGGCTAGGGCCCCTCCCGGGGTTCATGTAGAACCAATGGCGCGACCTCTCCCTCTGGTCCTCATCATTCTCGACGGTTGGGGCCACAGCACGAGCACGAAAGGCAACGCCATCAGCGCGAGCCGGCCTCGATTCCTCGGATCGCTGGCACTTCGCTTCCCGTCCACTCTTCTTCATGCCGCCGGGGAAGCGGTCGGGCTGCCGGCCGGATACATCGGCAACTCCGAAGTCGGGCACATCTGCCTCGGTTCGGGCCGGGTCGTCCTGCAGGACCTGGCGCGCATCAACCGTTCGATCGAAACAGGCGACTTCAATCGAGTCGAGCCGCTCCGTCTCGCCGCCGGGCAGGCTGCGAAACCGGGCGCGGCGCTCCACGTCATGGGCCTGATCAGCGACGGCGGCGTGCACAGCCACATCGACCACTTGCAGGCGATTGTCCGCCTGGCGCGCGAAGGGGGCGTCTCCAACCTGTTTGTGCACACCTTCCTCGACGGTCGCGATACGCCACCACGCAGCGCCCCCGTCTACCTGCGCCGGGTCGAAACCTTCCTCGAAGAAATCGGGCTTGGTGCCATCGCGACCGTTTCGGGCCGTTACTACCCCATGGATCGCGACAACCGGTGGGACCGTACCGCGAAAGCCTGGGCCGCCATCACGAGGCGCGAGGGGGTCAGGCGGCCGTCCGCGATCGCGGCGGTGGAGGCCTCCCACGCCGAGGGGATCGATGACGAGTTCCTCGTTCCGGCGGTGATCGAGAGCGCGGAGGGATCCTCCACATCCGGCGGCGCGCGGCGCGACGCCGGGGTGCACGACGGAGACGGCGTCATTTTCTTCAACTTCCGAGCCGATCGCGCCCGGCAGTTGACCCGGGCATTCATCGAAGAGGACGGCCACTTCGATCGGTTTGATCGCCAAGCGCGGCCCGCGCTCGCCTCATTCGTTCCCTTGACGGCGTACGATCGCTCCTGGCCGATCGTCCCCGCCTTCCC
>JAZGDH010000117.1:0-2604 GCA_036477555.1 Acidobacteriota bacterium | reverse complement strand
AGCGGCATGCCCAGATAGATCTGCTCGGACAGCAGTTCATTGAGATCGATGCGATGTCCGTCATAGTGCGTCCGGGTGATCTCGCCCTCGTCGACCCTCGACTCACCCTTGGCAGCCGGTTCGGGCGTGCTGGTGTACAACAGATCGAAATGCAACTGCAACGGCAGCCTGTAGGACTCGAGACACCGGCTGCAGGTGAGCGTCGCGACCGTCGCGATCTCCCCTTCAAAGGCGACCCCCTCCGGATCCCGATCCAGTTGACCGCCCAGATGAACCGGTCCGACGAGGACCTTCTCGCTCCCCGCCAAGGGCAGAGTTGAGAGGGTGTCGATGCGGCGATCGATCGTCAGTCCTTCGGGTCCTATCTCCTTTGTTTCGATATACATAACCGCAAGGCCCAAGAGGAACGCGCATTATAGCATGCGGCAGGTCAATGTCAATCCCGGTGGGTGCGCGGAAGCCGCGTCAGGTGCCGTTTGTAGCCGGTCAGGGGGGTATGCTGCGGGGTTATTCAGTCCTTGTTCTTGGCCAGCTGGTCGAGCGCCTCTCGTGCCTCCGCATGGCTCGGGAGGATTTCGAGCGCCTTCTCATATTGTTTGCGGGCCTTGGCGTGCAGTCCGTGTGCCCGGTAGAAGTTGCCCAGAGCGACCGCGTGGGCAGGGCTGAATGTATCGAGTTCGGCGGCGCGCAGCAGTGCCGCCTCGGCCCGTTTCTGCCAGCGATAATCGGGATTCCGCGCCAGCGCCTGCCCCAGGAGGCCGTAGGTGCCCGCGTTCTTATCGTTGTAATTGCCCGAGAACTCACAGTAACGGATGCAATTGAAGAAATCGCCGACTTTCCAGTAATCGCGGGCCTTGGCGAGGAATTGCTCCGACAGGCGACTGCGCTCCTCCTCACTGGATTGCTTTTCCGTTTTCGAGAGTTCCTTGCGCCTCGACGCCGCGTCGAGATCGAGGTTCATGACTCTTTCCGAGCCTCCGCCGCTGCGCGCCGAAGAGAGATCACGCGAGCGGATCTCGAGAAACGCTTCGAGCAACCGCGCCTCGATGATCTGGATCTCTTCGCGCAGCTCGATCTGAAGCTTGCGGAGGAACCGGGACGGAGTGAACCGCTCCTTGAGATCCTCGTAGGCTTCCTTGATGCGCTCCGGACCGGCCCCATCCTCGACCCCGAGTACGCCCGCCGGCGTCCCGGCACTGGCGGTTTCGTAGAACTCCTTGATCTCCGCCCTCTCCTGCTCTTCGCGACGCCGCTTTTCCTCTTCGCCGCGCAGCAGGTCTTCGCAACTGAGAGGGCCCGACCCGATCGGCGGGACGAAATTCGCCAACCCGAGGATCAGAAGCCCGAACAGGAATCGGGACGCGGCCTCCTCCTCCGACGGTGGGACTTGAGCGAGGATGTCGCGTATTTTGACCTGCCCCTCGATCCTCGAGACGAGGAATCCCTCGATCGGCGTGAGACTCAGCTGATCGAACGGCAGATAGAATTGATCGGAGAAACGCAACCCGCGATCCTGCCGCAGCAGGGCATCCTTGACCTGGTCGAAGCCGGTCATCGACCGCAATGCCCGGATGATCAATTCGAAAGTGATCACAACGTTCGTTCCCAGCGTGCTCGCAGTCACCGGTCCTTCGACGAACGTGTATTCCAGATCGTCCCAGCGGAACATCGAGGTCATGATCTGCTGCGCCAGTTCACGTGCCGCGACCTGGAGCGCCTCCATCGGAACCTTGCCGCGTCCGTGAATCGCATCGAGAACCCGGCTGTTCTCCAGCCCCTTCAGGGCTTCGGCCTCGTCGGGCATGATCACCTGCTGCCGGGCCAGGAAGACCGGCAGTCGCTCATCATCGACGGTCGAGGAGACCGTGAGGATCATCCCGCGATCGAGGTGGATGCGCTTCCGGACGCCCCCCCGACTGATGGTGAGTGTGCCGGTCCGTTCATTGAGATAGAGGTCGCGGATCAGTTCGGCCAGGGCCGGAGGTGAACAGAACCCCCGGATCGACGGCTCCGGATCTGTGGGAAGGGACTGTGCCACGGACATGGCTCCCCCTGGCGGCAGTGCCGCACGGTCCTCAAGATAGGTTCCCGAAGGGAGCCGGTCAAGCAGATAAGTCGCTTCGTGACAATGACTTCAGGCGGCGGACCGCCCTGCGCTCTCGCACTCCTCGCCCGAATTGCCGGGACTCGTTGATCCGGCTGGCTCCATCGGGAGGGCCACGAAAACCGTGGTTCCCTCCCCACTCCGGCTTTCGATCCAGATCCGCCCTCCGTGAGATTCGACGGCGAGCTGGCAGAAGGTCAGGCCGAGACCCGAATCGTAGGCCGACGATCGCCCATCGTCCGACGCGCCGGCTCTGAATTTGTCGAAGATATGCGGAAGAAGATCCTCGGGAATACCGGCTCCGGTATCACGGACCGTCAGGATGACCTCATGAGGACCGGGCCGGGCGTCCAGCGTGACGCGGCCGCCTCGTGGTGTGTGTTTGAGTGCATTGCTCAGCAGGTTCCCGATCACCCGGCCCACCAGCTCAGGATCCGCTTTCGGTTGCGGGAGATCGATTGGAATCCGGCTCTCCAGACTGATCCCCTCGCGCGTACTGA
>JAZGDH010000116.1:0-3212 GCA_036477555.1 Acidobacteriota bacterium | reverse complement strand
GAGGAAGCGAAGGACCGAGAGACCACCGGTGTGACGGGCGGCCCGGTCGGTCGGCAGGACATGGTTCGGCCCGCTCACGTAATCGCCGAGGGCGATCGCGGAAGGCGCTCCGAGGAACAGTGAGCCGTAGGCGTTGAGGCGCGGGACGAGCCTGCGCGGCGTGGCGGTCTGCACCGAGAGGTGCTCGGGCGCGAGACGGTTGGCGACCTTCACAGCCGCCTCGGTTGTGGCGCAGGAGATGATGCCGAGGCGATCGAGGGCCATGCGCGCAATACGACGGTTCGATTCCGGTAGAGCGGCGCTCAGTCTCCGCAGTGCGGCACGGATGCGAGCGGAGGTGCCGCGACCGATCGCCGCCAGGTGGAGCGACGCACGGGGATCATGCTCCGCCTGCCCCAGGAGATCGGCGGCGACCAGGACCGGGCTGGCACTCCGATCCGCGATCACGAGCAGCTCCGTCGGCCCGGCCACGAAATCGATGCCGACTCGTCCGGCGAGGGCGGCCTTGGCCGCGGCGACGTAGAGGTTGCCCGGTCCCACGATCAGATCGACGCGGGGAATGGATCGGGTGCCGAGCGCCATGGCGGCGATGGCCTGGGCCCCGCCGACGGCGTAGACCCGGTCGACACCGGCCTCGGTGGCCGCCGCGAGAATCTCCGGAGCAATCGATCCGTCACGCGCCGGCGGCGTGCACAACACGATGCGGCGGCAGCCTGCGACGCGTGCGGGGATGGCCGCCATCAGGACCGTGGACGATAGCGGGTAGCGCCCTCCCGGAACATACAGACCGACATGGTCGACCGGGAGCAACCGCTGTTCCAGAACGACGCCTCGCTCCGTCGCGCGGAAGGGACGAAGCGACCGCTTCTGTCGGCGCGCGAATCGCTGAATCCTTCGGCGCGCAAATCGCAGCGCCTCGAGCGTCGCGCGGTCGACCGATCGGGCTCCGCGCTGCCATTCCGATTTCCTGACTTCGATGGAAGCGCGACGCGCGCCGTCCAGCCTGCGCGTCAACGAGCGCAGCGCTTCGTCACCGCGTCGCCGGACATCCCCGATGATGCGCGCGACGATACGCTCGACGTTCCCGTCCGTTGCGCGCCCGTTCAATTTCTTCGAGCGGGAAGACCGTTTCACCGGTGCCGTCCCCGCAGCTCGGCCGCCACCTCATCGATCGCGATCCCCTCCTGCTCCATCAGGACGGCGGCGTGGTAAAGAAGATCAGCCAGCTCCCAGACGAGGTGGGATCGGCCCTGTGCCTCGCAGACCTCGCCTGCCTCTTCGCGCACCTTCTCCCTCACGGCGGCGCGGTCGGCGAGCAGCCGGGCCGTGTAGGAGGACGCCGGGGCTGCGCCTCTCCGCCCCGCAATGACCTGCGCGAGCGCGCGCAGATCAAAGGGCGCCGCCTCGCCGAAGCAGGTCGGCTTCCCCGTATGGCAGGCCGGCCCGCTCTGACGCACGGTGAACAGAATCGCATCGGCATCGCAGTCGTAGCGGACGCGGCGCAGATCCTGAACATGCCCCGAGGTCTCCCCTTTTTTCCACAGAGCCTTCCTCGATCGTGAGTAATAGACGCCGCGTCGTGCCCGCAATGCCTCGCGCAGCGATTCCTCCGTGCTCCAGGCGAGCATCAGCACGCGGCCGTCCTCGTCCTGGGCGATCGTGGCGAGTGGTCCATTCTCGAAAGCCGGGATCGACGCGAACGTCTCGTCGAGATCGATCCGGCCCGTGTAAAGAGCCATCCCGATCTGCGCTTCGCAGCCGAGCCGGACGATCTGGCGTACCTCCTCCTGCGTGCCGATGCCGCCCGCCACGGTCAGAGGATTGGAGGTCGCCTGGAGAAGATTCCGGATCGGATCGAGCGGCATCCCCTGAAGGGTCCCTTCGACATCGACCTGGGTAAAGAGGAATGAAGCGCAGTGCTCTTCGAGTCGCCTGGCGCGATCGATCGGCGACTCCCCGGTGTCCCGCTGCCAGCCCTGATCAACCGTGCGCCCGGCCCGTGCGTCGAGGGCGACCATCAGCCAGTCTCTGGGAAAGCGCTTCAGGAACTCGGGTGTCGCCGCAGTGCCGAGGATCACGCGTTGCGCGCCCGCTTTGATCAGCTCGACGACATCCTCCTCACGGCGCACGCCGCCCCCGACGCGGCATGGTGCGGTGCGGCACAGCTCGCGGACCAGTTCGCGGTTCGAACCACGGCCGAGCGCCGCGTCCAGATCGATGACGGCAACATCCCCGTAAAACGCGAATCGCCTGGCCAGTTCGACCGGCTCTTCGGGTGACTCCAGAACCTTCTCGGCGCCCTGCCGGAGTTGTACGGCACGCCCGTCCATGAGATCGATGCTCGGAATGATCATGGTCGCACCACCACGCCCGCCGCGCTCAGCACCCGCTTCGCCTCGCGAATGGAGACGCTGCCATCATGAAAAATCGAGGCCGCGAGCGCGGCGTCGGCTTCTCCCTCGATCAGCGCCCTCGCCATATCCGCGGCGGTGCCGGCCCCGCCCGACGCGATCACGGGGATGCGAACCGCCCGACAGACCGCGCGCGTCAGCGGGATGTCGTAGCCGGCACGCGTCCCATCGGCATCCATGGCGTTGAGCAGGATCTCGCCGGCGCCCAGCCGTTCGACCTCCCGGGCCCATTCGACGGCATCACGATCGCGGCGTCGGCGCCCACCATGGCTGGTCACCTCGAGACGATCGCCGATCCGCAGTGCGTCGATCGATACGATGACGAACTGGCTGCCGAATGTCTCCGCCGCCCGGCGCACCAGATCGGGATCGTCGAGCGCCGCGGTTCCCAGCGAGACCCGATCGGCCCCGGCCAGAAGAAGAGCGCGCATCTCGCCGACATCGCGGATCCCTCCGCCGACGCTGAACGGCACCGTCAGCTCATCGGCAACGCGGCCGACGAGATCGAGCAGCGGTCCGCGCTCCTCGTGCGACGCGGAAACGTCGAGAAGACAAACCTCGTCGGCCCCGTCCCGGTCGTAGGCACGTGCCCTTTCCACCGGGTCTCCCGCATCGCGCAGGTCGCGGAATTGCACCCCCTTGACGACGCGCCCTCCCCGGATATCGAGGCAGGGGATCACCCGACGCGCCCTCATGCGGTGGCCAGCGAAACGAATCCGGCGAGCAGCCGGTGCCCCGGGGCGCCGCTCTTCTCCGGATGGAACTGCACTCCCCAGATATTTCCGGATCGGACCGCCGAGG
>JAZGDH010000115.1:0-6036 GCA_036477555.1 Acidobacteriota bacterium | reverse complement strand
GATCAATCTACGAATTCGAGCCCGATCTCTGCCGGTCGATGAACGTATTTCGGCATCTGTATCAATCGTTTACGATAGAACTCTCAGAGAATACTTTGTCGTGATAGAGGAACTTCCGATTAAGATTCCAGGACTGGGGCGCCTCGATTTGAGCGACGCTATTCCGCGCGTTGGGATCCCCTCGCTGGTGGAGGACATCTGGCGTTTTGCCGATCGACCTGTCGGTCTGAATCTCGCCATACGCAGGCTGGCGATCCTCGAAGATGCGATCGAGGTCGGCGGCGATGTCAGCTTCGTCCCTGTCTCAGGCAGTCGGGAGCCTTCACGGACAGGCGGGTAGGAGCCTGGCGAGAACCTGCGCCGATCCCGATGGGCGCAGCCGGGCAGGCTCGCACCACGATCCTGCGCAGCGCTTCAGGGCAGTCGGTGGCGCAGTCGACCGGTCAGGAACTCAGCGAAACGACCCCTCAGCACCACGTCTTCCTGCAGCAGGCTGAATCCTTTCGACCCGCCGGGCACGATCAGGCTCTCAGCAGATCCCTCCCCTGACCCCGTCACCAGTTCGGAAACCGTCGCGGATGCGGGGTGATCATTCTCTGCTGCGACGAGAAATGTGCTGCCGGGTCCGAGCGTTCCGATCGCGGCGTGGTAGGCCGCGGCCTGACCCCAGGGAGAGAGGATGACGAGGGCGAAGGATCCCGTCGATGAGATCTGTTCGAGGGCCTGCGCCGCCACCAGGCCTCCAATCCCTTCGCCTGCGGCGCCGATTCGGGAGCGATCGACTCCGGGTCGCGCGCGCAGGAATTCGAGGGCGGTCAGGGCGTCGTCGCGGGATGCGATCAGGTTGTCGTCGAGTCGATCACTGAATTCGAGCGGGCTCGACAGTCCTTCCCGGATGCTGTCCCCATGCCCTCTGAGATCAAGAGCGAGGGCGAACAGGCCACGTTCCGCCAGCAGGCGGGCTGCAGGCAGGCTGGCGGCCCGATCGGCGCCAAGGGCATGCAGCAGTAAAACCGCGCCCCGGTCCGAACGGCCGGGTGGGGGAGGGGGTGCTGAGGGTGACGGCTCGTAAAGCCAGCCGACGATCGCCTGGCCGTCCGGAGCCTCGAGGCGGACGAGCGACGCACCTTCGGCCTCGGCAGCCCGGCGATCGTCCTCGGCCATTTTTCGCAACCCCTTCCTGATTCTCCGCTCGAGGCGCGCGACCGCGGACGGTCCTTTCTGCTCCGCCATCGACATCAGGTGGGCATGAAACCGGGATGTTGTGCCGCGCCCTTCGATGTAAAGCTCGAGATAGATCTCGCCCGCCCTTTTGTGCTCGCCGAGCGCCCGGTACACCTCCGCCAGGTGCTCGCGCAGGATCGCGACGCCGGGGGCGAGACGGCAGGCCTCCTCGAGCAGCGCGACGGCTCTCGGGAGATCGCCTCGCATCCGGTAGGCCCAGCCGAGTGAATCTTTGAAGAAGCCCTGCCGTCGCTCCGAGTAGCCACGCTCCTCCGCGAGACGAACGGCCAGCTCCAGGACCTCGACGGCTCGGTCAAGGTTCATCCCCGCCCTGGCATAGTGATAGCCCAGGCGGTTGAGAAGGTCGGGGTCGCCGGGATGGGCTCGGAGCGCCCTCTCGTACCAGGAGGAGGCGATATCGGCCCGCCCCCTCCGAGCGTGATAATGAGCGAGGGCCTGGCAGGCGCGGGCGAGGTTCGGGTTCGTCTTCGGCTCGGGATACCGATGAACGAACTCCTCGAGTGCACGGGCCCGCGCGTCGTCCGACATCGCCTCGGAGGTGATCTCCTGGAAACGGCGGCGTGAATCGCGGTGGGTCTGTTTCTCGCAGGCGGCGAGGGTGAGCAGCGGGAGGGCGAGCAGCAGGAGAATGGCGGGGACGAACCGGCGCGCCTCCTCCGTGCTCCGTGTCTCCGCCTCGCAAGCCCCATGCGCGCGAGCCGACACATGACTCGAACAGGCTCCCGAGCGTCTCATTCTGTGCCCCTGGCGGGGGGAGCGGCGATCGGCAGCTGCAGGCGTACGACGGTTCCCTGACCCGGCGTGCTGTCGATGGTGATGCTCCCGCCATGCTCCTCGACGGCCCGGCGCGCAATGGCAAGACCGAGACCGGTGCCGCCACGGCGGGTCGAAAAATACGGCTCAAACAGGCGGGGCAGGAGATCCGGCTCAATACCGACACCATTATCCCGTATCTCAATGCAGACGCCGGGACGCCCGGAGCCGCCATCGTCCGCGCGCGCCCTCACCGTGAGCGTCCCTCCCCCGGCCATGGCGTGCAATGCGTTCTCAATGAGGTTGATGAGAGCGCGGCCGATCACGGCACGATCGATCTGGATCTGAGGCAGCCGCGGTTCGATGCGACACTCGATCTCCACCCCCTCGGGAGGGGAGACGGTGTAAGGCCTGAGCGCTTCGTCGAGCATCTCTTCTACGGTCGTCGATTCCGGTCGCAGCTCCGGCAGTCTCGCGTAAGCTGAGAACTCCGAAGCAATGGCGCGCAGCGTGCCGATCTGGCTCTGGATATTGTCGAGGCACTCACCAAGGATATCGTCAAATCGGGGTTCGCCGGCCTGCCGGGTACGGCGGATATGTTCGACTGAGAGTTGCATCGGGGTCAGGGGATTCTTGATCTCGTGAGCGATCCGACGGGCCATGTCGGCCCAGGCCGAGAGTCTGCCGGAGCGGATGATCTCAGTCACATCCTCCAGCAGAACGATACGACCGGCTGGTGCCCCGGCCTCCGGCGCGAACGGCAGAAAGACCGCCCTGAGCCGGCGCTCATCCGAACCCCGGCCGACGGTAATGTCGGCGCCCCGTTCTTCTCCGGATTCCTGCGCGCGTTCGAGCGCGTTGGCGAGATCGCTCAGCCGGCTCTCGTTTCGCAGGCGTGCGGGCAGATCGTCGCCGACCACCGGATCATCGGGCTGGCCTGACAGGAGCCTCTGTGCAGCAGGGTTGATGGTGATGATTGTGCCGGTCGAGTCGATCGTCACGACACCGGTCGTCGCGCTACGCAGGATCATTTCGATGAAATCGCGTCGACGTCGAAGATGATCCTGCTGCTCTTCGAGCGAGCCGGCCATCCGATTGAACGCCGAGACCAGTGTCGCCACCTCGTCGCGCGCGGCCGCCTGAACCCTCACCCCCAGCTCTCCGTCCGCCAGCCGCCGGGCGGCGCCCGCGAGGTGAACGATCGGCTCCGAGACACGACGGGCCAGGATCCAGGCGGCAATGACGAGAAGAATGACCATGAGACATGTGCTGACCAGGATGACATCAGCGACCTGCTCGATTCGTCGAGCGGCGGCGCGTCGCTGCGTGGACAGCGGGATCGAGATGACACCGGCCGAGCCGTCCTCATCGATCCGGATGATGGCGCTGATCGTCGAGGATGGAAATCCCGTCGGCGCTTCTTCGGTGACGACGAACGGCTCACGGTCGATGAACAGCGCGCGGTAGACACCGCCGCCGAGGCGCGAACCGAGGATTTCAGCATCGTAAAGCTCCCGCACGCTCGTCGCCAGCAGTTCCGAACGGTCGAAGATACTGATCTCGTGTCGCACCATCTGGCTGAGCCAGAACACCACGTCATCGTCGAGGGTCGGTTCCTGGTCGGAGCCGCCCACCGTGAGGTAATCCTCGGCCACGCGACGGGCCATCTGGAGAGAACTGAGCCCCGCGGTGATCACCTGCTCCGAAGCCTCCCGGGCACTGATCCGCGCCACGAAGGTCGCCAGCGCCAGCAGTGGAGCGAGGGCGGTCAGGAGAAAAACGATGACGAGTCGCCGGAAGAATCGTCCGCGCCCTGGTGCCCTCTCCCGTTGTGAATGTCCGGGTCCGCGGCCGATACCGATGAGGAGGAGCAGGCTTACGCCGAGCAGACCGTTCTGGATGAGGTGGCGGAGGAAGGTCGCCAGCAGCCCCAGCGGTCCGGGATGGGGTCTGGCGAGCGCATAGGTGAGATCCCCCTTCGTCGCGTACAGGATGCGGGCCGGGCCGTCGCCGACGTCGTGGTGGCCCCATGCCGAGCCGGAGGTCCGCAATTGTTCAATGATCTTCGGGCCGGGAGGAGGAATCTCCCCCCCGGAAGCGTGGAGGCGCTCGAGATGAGGGCCGAAGACTGCGATCAGCGGACGAAATCTGAGCAGCTCGGGGTTCGAATCGGTCAATCCACGTCCACGGATCGCAGGCAGGAATGGCGAATCGCTCCCCAGGATCGGGAGGTTATCGTGGTCGTCGACCACTGAGATGACGACCAGCAGAGGTGGCCGCCGGACAGGACGAAGCCATCGCGATCCGAACAGGATCGTCTTACGGACCGTGGCCTGCTGATAGGGAGAGACGGTCACCACATCACCGCCGGCCGCCTCGGCGGCAGCGCTGAACGGGATTTCCAGCATGGGGGCGAGATCGACGGCGAAACGACCGAGCAGCGTGCCCCCTTCCTCGAAGATCTGGAGCGACGAGGCCAGCGCGCGATCCGCCAGGGGGGTCATCGACCAGAGGCGGAGCGCCACCGACGACGGACTGCCCTCGTCGTCGCGGGCGAACGTGGCGGCGGCGGCGAAATTCCCGCGCGAAGCGATGTCGAGCGCATCCCTGAGAATCCGCGATCGGATACCGCGTTGATCGATCAGTTCCGGCATCAGCTCAAGCTCGAAGAACTCCCCGCGCATACGATCATAAGCATGGTGCAGAAACGGAACGTACAGCAGTGTGAGGATGAGTAATCCGCCTCCCCAACGAAGAGCGGGCGGGATCGATTCCCCAAGGCGCGTGTCGATCCTCCGGGCGATGGAGTCACCGGAGCGGGTGCGCAGCAGACGCAGGGCGAAGACGGTGAGAGACCAGAGCAGCAGACCCGCGGCCGCGATGGTCGCGACGATCGATGCCTGAATCGTGAGGCGCGGCAGCAGGTGAGGATCGAAAACGATACGGCTGAGATCGATGCGTGCGTCGAGGATCAGCCGATCGAGAAACCGGTGGAGTCCGATCCAGGCGATCGGGGTGAGGAGAACAGCTGCCAGCAGGGCGGCGCGACCGAGCGCGATCCGCCCCCGGGGGTCCCGCGGTGCGGCCCCACCGATCAGGGCGTTCCGGACGAGTGTCATCTGGACCAGGAGGGCCACCGCCGTCAGAAGCAGATCGAGCGGTGTTCGCATCAACCCAGGCACCGACGATGATGAGAATAGCGACATGTCGAACAGCGGGCGATCCGGTAGATCGGAAGAGGAAGCGGCAAGGAGCAGTGCCCAGCGGATTCCCCAGAGCGCAAGACTGGCGAAGAGGGCCCGGGCGGCGATCGACCGCGGAATTCCGTTCGAGCGCAACATCAACACGACCGCGAGGATCGTAGCGGCGGCGGCGAGCGCGGCGATCGCCCGGGCTACGGCAGCCCAGGCATCGGCTGCCGCCTCGGGACTGCGATCTTTCAGCCGGACCTCTCCCAGCTGTCGCCCGACGGGGTCGCGAAGTGGAAACGTGAGGGTCGTAATCGACGTGTCTCCGAGCAGGCCCCAGCGACGATCGCCCTGCCGCTCGAACGACCCGCTGACCGCACCGTCCTCTCGGTTCGCTGCGCTGAAATGCACCTCTCCCGGTGCGGCGCGCTTCCAACCCGGGAGGAAGCTCAGATCGGGCTTGTCCACCGCCGGCGAACCGGTGGTGATTGAAAGAGTGGCGACCAATCGCGTCCCATCCGACCGCGTCGGGGAGACGGCGTAGAGCCACGATCGGCGGGCGAACCTGACCCGATAAACGACCTCTTCATCGTCCTCTTCGTCAAGCTCGAGCCGTTGATCCCCCGGCCCGTCCCAGGCGACGAGCTCGCCGTTCCTTTCATAGAGGGACAGGCCCAGCCGGTCATAGGGGAGCCCGCTCGAGGTGCGGGCGTGCGCCAGGACCGTGAACGCCTCGTCTCGATCGACGGGCACGACGATCGAAGTGTTCTCGATCGATCGCTCCATCTCCTGGAGCAACCAGAGAAAGTCATTCTCAATCAGCTGCGCACGCGCCGCGAGACGCGACCGT
>JAZGDH010000114.1:0-2104 GCA_036477555.1 Acidobacteriota bacterium | reverse complement strand
GGGTCGTCGACCACATCGAACAGTTGATGGCGGCCGTCCGAGCCCCAGTGGATCTTGAGGCTTCCCGCTCTCAGGGCCACGAGCGTCCGATCGAAACGGGAGGCGTCGACCCCGGGAAATTGTTCGTGCATCGTGTTGATGAATTCGACCGGGGGGCCGACGAACTCTCCGACGATCGGATCGTCGGCCGCGCGCTCCGGCCCTTTGACCGAGGTGCCGGGCAACGGCACCGCTTCCACCCTCACCCCGTCGGGAGGATCGATTCCGGTCAGGCCGAGCAGGGTTGGAAAGAGATCGTGCATCTGCACCACGTCGTCGATGCGCTGGCCCGGTCCGATCCGATCCGGGTAGCGCATCACCAGGGGCACATGCAGCAGCGTGTCGTGAACGCTCATCTTGTGATCCATCATCCCGTGATCGCCGATGTTCTCGCCGTGGTCCCCGGTGACCACGATGATCGTCTCGTCGATCAGATCCAGCTCACGGAGCAGATCGAATATCTCCCCGAGCCTGCGATCGATGTAGGCGATTTCGCCATCGTAGAGGTCGTTGAGAATCGCCATGTCGCCGGCCGTGAGGTCGGATTGCCCGAGGATGTACCGCATCTCTTCCGGATGCCCCAGCCGGCTCAGACGCTCGACACGCGCCGGATCGACGGATCCCCTCAGGAACCGGGCACGCTCCGGCTCCGGTGGATGGTAGCCAAGGTGCGGCTCGAAGTAGTTGATAAACATAAAAAACGGGCGACGCCGCGCGTCCGGGTTCTCCGCCCACCATCTCAGGTAGCGCAGCACCCGGGGGTTCGTCCGCGATGCACCGGTATCCGGCTGGATATCCGTGTTCACCTCCCGCCAGATCTCCGTGTAGGTGTCGAACCCCTGCTGGAAGTTGTACGAGGACCCGATCCAGGGATTCGCCGTATACCCGACCGTGCGGTACCCGGCGTCCTTGAGGATCTCGGCCAGCGTCACGGTCTCGTCCGGAAGCCGCAGCGAGCCGCAGTCGGTCCGATGCAGTGAGGGGTATTGTCCGGTGAACAGGCTGGCGTGCGCCGGCACGGTCCACGGCGCCGGGGAATACGCCTGCGTGTAAATCGCGCCCTCACGCGCAAGTGCGTCGAGGATCGGAGAGGTCGGTCGATCGTAGCCGTTGAATGAGAAACGATCGCCGCGCGCCGTGTCGATGACGATCAGCAGGACGTTGGGACGCGGGCCGGAGCCGCAAGCGCAGAACGCGAGCGCCAGAGTGACGAATAGAATGCTGAAAACGGTCCGGGAGAACAAGGCGAGGCGATTCTAGCACCCCCCCGAAAGGGGGGTCAAAGGGTGCGGCCCCGGCGTCATGGTCCGACGAAACCCGTGACGGGGGGCGCGTTTGCGGGCCATCGGCGATTCTTGACAGAGCGCGTTCCATCGCTCAGAATGCGACTTCACACTGAGGGATTCTGTTTCAAGAGGAGAAACACGAACATGGGCATCCGGCCGGCCGCCGTCGAAGACGTTGACGAGTACCCGAAGATCGTCGTTCCTCCTCCCGGGCCGAACGCACGGGACGTGATCGCGCGTGATGCCCGCACCGTCTCCCAGAATCTCACCAAGGACGTGCCGCTCGTCGTGGCCGGCGCCGAGGGAATGGTCGTCGAGGACGTGGACGGCAATCGTTTTCTCGACTTCGCCGCCGGTATCTCGACCGTTTCCACGGGGCACTGCCATCCCGACGTGACCAAAGCGATCCGCGAGCAGGCGGAATCGCTGATCCACGTCTGCTACACCGATTTCTATTACCCGATCTACGTGGAGCTTTGCGAGACGCTCGCGCGGCTGGCGCCGATCTCGGGGGACGTGCGGGTCTTCCTCTCCAACTCCGGCTCGGAGGCGGTCGAGACCGCCATCAAGCTCGCCCGCGTCCGGACCGGGAGGCAGAAAATCGTCGGCTTCTTCGGCGCCTTCCACGGCCGGACCTACGGCGCCATGAGCGTGACCGCGAGCAAACCGATCCAGCGGCTGTCGTACGGTCCGTTCGTGCCCGACATCCTGCACGCCCACTACGCCTACTGCTACCGCTGCCCCGTCAACCGCGAGCCCGAGAGTTGCTCGGTGGAATG
>JAZGDH010000113.1:0-2846 GCA_036477555.1 Acidobacteriota bacterium | reverse complement strand
CATTGCCCTCTACTACACATCGCACATCTCGGGGGCGGCGCTCAGCGCGGCGGCGATCGTCACCCTTCTTCTCATCAGCGCCAACCTGATCGGCCTGCGCCACTACATGGTGTACTCCGTGCTGGGGCTCTTCCTCTGGGCCGCCTTCCTGCAGTCCGGCGTGCACGCCACGATTGCCGGCGTGCTGCTCGCCATGACCATCCCCTCCTCGCGGCGCATCGACACACGGCAGTTTGCCGACCGTGTCCGCTCTATACTGGAACGATTCACATCCTCACCCCGCAAGGAACCGGACGACGGTTCCCGCACGCGGATGCTCAGCGAGGATCAGAAGGCGGCGGTGCAGGCGCTCGAGACCGCGTCCGAGCACGTGCAGTCCCCCATGCAGAACCTCGAGCATGCCCTGCACCCCTGGGTCACCTTCCTGATCATGCCGTTGTTCGCCCTGGCGAACGCCGGGGTTTCATTCGTCGGAGGAGGGAGCCAGGCCGTGGTGGCCCCCGTCGCTATGGGAATTTTCTTCGGCCTGGTGATCGGAAAACCGATCGGGATCACACTCCTCACGTGGCTCGCAGTGAAGAGCGGCATCGCGTCGGTCCCGAAAGGCGCGACCTGGACGCGGTTCTGGGGCGTCGGCCTGCTGGGCGGCATCGGCTTCACCATGTCGCTCTTCATAGGGGGACTCGCGTTTCCCTCGGGGGATCTGCTGGTCATGGCGAAGAAAGGAATCCTGCTGGCATCGCTCGTCGCGGGGATCGCCGGCTACCTTCTGCTGAGACTGACGCCGCCCCCCTCGAAGGGAGCGGAGTGAGATATCTCCCCCGTCTATGAAGAGTGATACTTTTTCATTCACATAGGGGCGACCCGTGGTACAGTTTCCCCGGATTTTGACCGGACCGCTTTGACCTATCTGTCTTGGAGGTGTAGATGGCCAAGAGAAAGAAGAAGGCCAAGCGTGGCAAGAAGCGAAAGAAACGGGCAACCAAGAGGCGCGTAACACGTAGGCGCCGCCCCGCAAAGAGGAGAAAGAAGAAGGCCACCCGCAGGAAGGCAACGAGCAGGCGCCGCCCCGCGAAGAGACGGAAGAAGAAAGCCCGTCGTCGTGGACGCCGTCGCCCCAGCGCCGCCTTCATGCGGCCGATGAAGCTGAGCCCCGCACTTGCAGCGGTCATCGGTCCCAAGGCAATTCCCAGAACCGAGGTCACCAAGAAGCTCTGGAAGTACATCAAGAGGAAAAAGCTGCAGGACAAGAAGAACCGTCGGATGATTAACGCCGATCCTCTTCTCAAGACAGTGTTCGGGGGCCGGAGCAAGGTCGACATGTTCCAGATGACCAAGCTGGTGTCCAGACACTTGAAGTAGCATTCCATGGGCGCGGCGCCGCGCCGGTTGCGCGGCCCACGAGATGTCCCCGGGGGAGGGTGGTCAGCATTCGTCGGTCCGGTTGCCCCACCCTCTAGACGTCGCGCCGCTCGACAGACAGGGAACATCGCTCCCGCCCATCGGCCTCACGCCGGTGGGCGGGAGTTGTCTTATCTCCCGATGGGTGACGTGACGTACCCGCGATGCTCAGAGTTTTTCGATCGTCTCGAGGATGGTGCCGAGGAAGGCGGCCCTCGGCGCGATCCGATCGACCCGCACGCGTTCCGCGGCGGCATGCGCACCGTCCCCCTCGACCCCCAGTCCATCGAGCACCGGGATGCCGAGCGCGGCACAGTGCGATCCGTCGCTCCCTCCCCCTGTCGATCCCTCATTCAACGTGAAGCCGACCGCTGCCGCGGCGCCGCACGCCTGGTCGTAGAGCGAGGCGACCTCGCGTGTGCGCACGACCGGCGCGTGCGTCAGGGTGGCATCGACCCGAAGCCGAGCCTTCGGGTTCTTCAGCCTCAGATTGAGCACTGCTAATTCGATGCGCGACCATTCCGCTGGAACGGGGACGCGCACGTCGATCTCGGCGCGCGCGGAGGGCGCGACGACGTTGCGGGCCACGCCTCCCCGAATGAGACCGGTGTGGACCGTGGTACCGACGTCGAGATCCTGGAGATGTTTGATGGCCAGAAGCTGCGCGGCGATCTCCTCGATCGCGTTCACCCCCTTTTCGGGATCGAGACCGGTGTGCGCCGGCGCGCCGGTTACCTCGAGAATGACGCGCCCCACCCCCTTGCGGGAGGTCTTCGCCCCACCGTCCGGATTGCAGGGCTCGAGGCCGAGGACGTAGCGGCATCGCTTCGCTTCCTCCTCGATCCGGTGTTTGGAAACGGGGCTGCCGGTCTCCTCGTCGCCGCTGAGGAAGCTGACGACGGGGAGGCGTGGCCTGAGGACACCCTCCTTCGCCGCGCGGGCCAGCAGGAGGCAGAGGACGATCCCCACCTTCATGTCATAGACACCGGGGCCGTACGCGTGGCCGTCCTCGATCTTCATGGGACGGCGCGATGCTTCACCCGACGGCCAGACCGTGTCGAGATGCCCGAGGAGCATGACCGGAGCATTCCCCTCGGGACCGAATGCAGCGAGCAGAGAATCACCGGCGTTTTTCTGTGGGATGCGGGTCACTGCCGCGCCGGCCTCGCGGAACTGCTCGGCGACGACCGTCGCGAGACGATCGACAGCTGCCTTGTCGGATGTCGGGGAGTCGATTTCGACGAGGCGTCCGAGGAGGTCCAGCGCCTCCCCCTCGCGCGCCGTGAACCACGCGATGAGATCCTGGCCGCGACTCACCCTCGCCGCCTCATGCGGATCCGCGCGTCACGCCGCGCCGGGAGGCTCGATCCCGGGGCTCATCACAGGGCGCGGAGCATCGGCGCCACCTTCCCGAAAGTCTTGAGGTGCGTATCGATGTCGGCTTC
>JAZGDH010000112.1:0-5364 GCA_036477555.1 Acidobacteriota bacterium | reverse complement strand
GTGCGCGTAACCCACGGGCCGTGTGCTTCGCATGACGCTATTCGCAGGCCGCGTGACGCCTGGCCCGACAGGTTCAGCCGCCGGGCTTCCACTTCCTGGCCTGGACATGAGGCCTGCCTCACTCAATCGCGACCGGCGAGGCCGAACGCAACCTTCTCTCTGTTGGGACGTGTTCTGTGTACGCCCATTCTGCCCCATCCCGGGCTACCCGGCACCCATTGATTTTTCACAAATTTCCGGAGGGGTCAGATCGAGCCCGAAATCGTCGCTGGGGGGGGTACCCCACGAGCCTTACGCCGGGACTCTCAAGCACCCCGGCGTAAGGCGTGGACACCAGGGGCATCGCTCCCGACGACCGTCGACCTCGTCACTGATCGGACCTGCCCCGGCCGATCCTGCCTGGGCGTCAACCCATTCTATTTCAATGACTTAGCTTACGGGATAGAAGAGGGCCGGGACCGAATTTATGGCTGGAGAGAGTCGAGGAACTCGCGGGCCACCGACGGGATGTCACGCCCCTCACCGTCGACCGCGTAGTTGAGCCGGCGCATCAGATCCTCGGAGATCGTCCCGCCCAGATCATCGAGGGCTGCGCCGAGCTTGGGATGCCTGGCCAGCGCGTCACGGCGCACGACGGGGGCGGCCTCGTACGGCGGGAAATAGCCGAGATCGTCCTCGAGGGCGACCAGATCCATGGCGGCGATCCGGCCGTCGGTCGAGTTGCCGACGATCATCTCCACCCGTCCATCCTCGATGGCGCGAAAGACCAGCCCGAGATCCATGGTGCGCGGCGACTCGCGGAACTTCAGACCGTATCTCTCGACCATCCCCCGGTATCCGTCGTCGCGCTCGAGGAACTCGAAGGAAGACCCGATACGCCAGCCCGTGGCGTGGGGTACGACGTCACTGATGGTCCGAAGATCGTGCCGTCGGGCGTCCTCCCCCCGGATGATGACGGCGAACGTGTCGTTGAAGCCGAGCGGTTTCCTCCACTCGAGGTCGAAGCGATCCGCGTATTGATCGGTCACCCGTTCAAGGACCGCGGATGGATCGTTCGCCGGCGGCTCGTGAAGGATCGCCATGAGCGCCGTGCCGGTGTACTCGACGTAGAGGTCGAGATCGCCGTTGGTCACCGCCTCGTGACAGATCAGCGTCCCGCCCAGGTTGACGCGGCGTTCGACAGGGATGCCGAGGCGCGATTCGATCTGCTGTGCGACAATTTCAGCCAGGATCAATTGCTCGGTGAAATTCTTCGAGCCGACGACGATCCGATCGTCGCCGGGCCCGCTGCATCCCGCCACCGCCGGCAGGAGAATCATCGCGATACACCCGAGCACCCTCATCATCACCTTCCGGTCGGCGTTGCCGCCGGTCCCGTCCAGAGTTCCGCGCATCGCGCGCCGGCCCACGCTGCTGCGACCGTTGACATTCCCCTCTGCATCCGGTAAACAATCGCGGAAATCGGGAATTCAAGTTTCATGATGCAGATGAGCGGCGCGATTGTACCAGAAGCCCGCGCGCATGCCGCTGCACCCCGATTGCAGGGGGATGTGATGGCGGGACGATACAGGCGTCTGGATGGCGCCGACTTGAAAGACCAGCAGACCGCGGAGCGCCAGTTCGCCCTGGACGTCCTCTACGGGCTGTCCGCCGTCCCCAAGCGCCTGTCGTCCAAGTACCTCTACGACGATCGGGGCAGCGACCTGTTCGCGCAGATCACGTCACTGCCCGATTATTACCCGACACGGTGTGAGAAGGAGATCCTCGAAAACCACGCCACGGACCTCGCGCGCATCATGTCGGCTGCGCCATTTGATCTCGTCGAACTGGGGCCGGGCGATGGGCACAAGACACAGGTCCTGCTGCAGGCGTTTCAGACGGCACGATGCGATTTCCGCTACGTGCCGATCGACATCTCTGAAGCGGCAGTCCGCGGGCTGGTCGAAACGCTCTCGTCCCGGCACCCGAAGCTCGAGGTGGAGGGCCTGATCTCCGAGTATTTCACCGGCATCGAGTGGCTCGGCCGGCTTCAGGATCGACCCACGCTCGTACTCTTCGCCGGATCGAACATCGGGAATTTCAGCCGCGCCGAGGCGAACGTGTTCCTGAGGACTCTCTGGAACGGCATGAACGAAGGAGACCGGTTGCTCGTGGGGTTCGACCTCAAGAAGGATATCGACATCATGCTGCGCGCCTACAACGACCCTCAGGGTGTGACGCGCGATTTCAATCTCAATCTGCTAGACCGCATCAACCACGAGCTGGGGGGAGACTTCGATCTCGACAGGTTCCGCTTCTACTCGACCTACGAAGTGGCCGAGGGCTCGATGAACAGCTACCTCGTCAGCCTCGACCGCCAGAACGTCTTCATCGAGTCGATCGGGCAGAGCTTCCCGTTCGAGGCATGGGAGCCGCTCCAGACCGAATACTCGTACAAGTATCTGGAGTCGGACATCGACATGCTGGCCCGCACCACCGGCTTCGAGATTACGGACCGGTTCTACGATCCGCGACGTTTCTTCACCAGCTCCCTGTGGCGGGTGCACAAGCGCAGGGAACGATCAGGCTAACCGGCGATTCGAACGCGACTGCCCGGCACCAGGGCGTCGCCGCCGTCATCGAACCGCACCCACACCTTGCTGCCGCCGTCGTAGTCGCGCGCGTTCACGATGACCCGCGCCGGCCGCCCCATCGCGGTGCAGCGGCCCGTCCCTTCCGGATCGAGACCGGTCATGATGCGAATGAACGGGTTCCCGGCGCGCTCACGACCGACGGTCGTCGACTCGCAGTGCCCGGGATAGATGACCGTGTCGTCGGGCAGGCTCAGGATCCCGTCCAGCACCGCGCGGCGGGTATCCTCGAAGCCGGTCGATGCCGGCCCGACCGTACCCCCGAGCGAGCCGGCGAACAGACAGTCTCCTGTGAACAGACCGACCCCCTCCACCAGGTACCCGGCCTGCCCGGCGGTGTGTCCCGGCAGCGGAATGACCGTCAACTTCAGGCCTCCCCAGCTGCGGGTCTCCCCCCCCACCAGCGGTTCGGCCCCCTCGACATGGGGAACCTCCGCCTCGAGGGCGTAGATCGGCGCACCGGTCTTCCTGTGGAGTTCAGCGTTCCCGCCGGCGTGATCGAAGTGTCGATGGGTCGTCAGGATGGCCTGCAGGCGGAGCCGGTGGCGCTCGAGCGTCCTGAAGTGCGGATCGAGCGGTGCGCCGCTGTCGATGGCGATCGCCGTGCCGCCGTCGGCGTCGGCGATGAGGTAGGCGTTGGAGAGCCACTCGCTATCCATGGTGCGTTCCACGATCATGCAGGAGTCCCCTCAGATGAGGCCTGGAGCCTGGTCAATTATTTATGTTATGCGGGAGCGAATCAACACCCGGGAGGGACGCTCGTCGATCAGTGAACGGTGATGTCGCTGAAGGTGGCGCCCTCGATCAGGCGCCGCAACGCCGAGCGGATGGTGTCGAGGCTGAACGGCTTACCGATCAGGGTGCTTCCGGATGCGGTCGCGAATTCGATCACGCCCTGTTCGGTCGGATCGCTGGCGAGGAATATGACCCGCTCCGCCAGATCCGGCTTCTCGTCCTTGAGGAGGTTCAATAACGCAGGTCCGTCCAGCTGTGGCATTGAGAAATCGGCAATCAGGGCATCATAGTTGCCGGATCGAATCTTCGAGAGCGTTCCTTCGCTGCTGCCGGAGGTGTCGAAGCGGTACCCCATGTCCTCCAGCAGATGAACGAGCAGGTCCTGGACATGCGCCTCCGAATCGGAGATCAGCACGCGCGGCGCCTCGCCCGAGTCTCCCGCAACGTGCCCCTTGCGAACCTCATCCTCATACTCGACGATTTTTTCCGGCGTGGCGACGGGGATCTCAATGGTGAATCGCGCCCCCCCACCCGGCTCGCCGGTCGCCTTGATGCTCCCCGCATGGTCACGCAGGATCGCGAAGCAGACCGACAGGCCGAGGCCCCGTCCCTTACCGAACTCGCGGGTCGTGAAGAACGGGTCGAAGACCCGGTGCGTCTGCCCGGCCGGGAGGCCCGGTCCGTCGTCGGCGATTGTGATCACGACGCGGCCGTTCTTCTGCTCGGTGCGGATGGTCAGGACACCGTGCCCCGAATTCTCGAACATCGCCTGCTGGGCATTGTTAATCAGGTGCGTGAACACGACTTGAAGCTGGTGGAAATTTCCCATGATCATCGGCAGGCAGGCGTCGAGATCCGAGTTGACCTCGATCCGACTTACTTTGAGGTCGAAACTGCGTCGCTCGATGGTCTTGAGAATCACACCGTTGACCCCGATCGGCCGAATCTGGGGCTTCTCCCTGCGTGCGAAGCTCAGGAGCTTGGCGACGATCTCGGCGGCACGCTCCGCCTCGCGCGCGATGACCGTCATCCCCTTGCTGATCTTGGGATCGGTGTCGTTCCGCATGAGCAGTTGCGCGTAACCGAGGATGCCGCACAGGGGGTTATTCAGCTCGTGGGCGACCCCGGAGAGCAGGTTTCCCAGCGCATTCATCTTTTCCGACTGGATCATCTCCTCCTGCGCGTCGCTCAACTGCTGCAGGCGGGCGTGCAGCTCGCGGTGCAGCCGGGCGTTGCCCAGCGCCAGGGCAACGAGGGATGCCAGGATCATGGCGTTGCGGCGATCGTGCTCGGTGTAACGATCGGGAATCTTGATCCGGTTGACGTTGAGAACCCCGATCAGTTCGTCGCGCATCATCAGCGGACAGACGATCGACGAGTGAATCCGGCGCATCGGTTTCACGCCCGCGAAACGCTCATCCCGAGCCACGTCCTCATTGATGACGACAGGCTCCGGCTGCTGGGCCACCCGGCCGGCGATCCTCTCGCCCAGCTCCAGGTGCGTCCCCGAGAGGATCTCGTGCTGGAGCGAGGTCGAAACCGCCACGCTCAACCTTCCGCTCTCGTCCTGGAGCATGAGGGAGGCATCGTCACCGCGCAGCACCGAGACGGCCGACTTCACGACGCGCCCGTATAGCTCGTCGGGATCGAGGGTCGAGAAAATCGTGCGGCTCAGCTCGAAGAGGCCCACCCGCTCGCGCAGGTCGCGGCGCTCGAGCGCCCGATCGAGCGAGAGCAGAAGTTCCTTGACGAGGAGCGGCTTCTGCAGGAAATCGAAGGCGCCCTTGCGCAGACTCTGCACGGCGTTGTCGAAGGTTCCGTAGCCTGTGATGATGATGATTTCCAGGTCGGGGTCGATCTTCTTCAGTTGCTCGATCGTCTCGAAGCCGTTGACGCCCGGCAGGTTGAGATCGCAGAAGCAGACATCGTACCGGCTGGCACTCGCCTTCTCGATGGCGAGCGTGCCATCCTCGACGGCATCGACGACGCAGTCGCTCTG
>JAZGDH010000111.1:0-2199 GCA_036477555.1 Acidobacteriota bacterium | reverse complement strand
CGCTCGGCCCGGACCATGTGAAATTCCCGGATTTGACTTGGCGCGCAGAGCGGCCCGTTGCTCCACCATGCGGGACGCAGGTGAACTGCTATGGAAGACTTGACCCCGAGACCCTCAGTGAAGCCGGCGCAGGGCATCACCAGGAGCGATCCGATCATGGAGGCGTTCCGCCGCCGGACGCCCGGATCGCTTGCGGAGTGGCGCGCGGCCGGGCTCGTTCTCCCTCTCGGTGTGTCGAGCAACTTTCGTTACTCGGAGCCGTATCCGCTCGCCCTGTTGCGCGGGGCGGGATGCCATCTGTGGGACGTCGACGGCAATGAATACATCGACTACAACCTCGCGCAGGGTGTCATGGTCATGGGGTACGGGCATCCGGAGATCGTCCGCGCGGTCAACGAAGCGACGGCCGGCGGCAGCATCTATTGCCTGCCGTGCCCAGAAGAGCGGCGTCTCGCCGGCCTGATCGTCGATCGATTCCCGATCGATCAGATCCGCTTCACCAACACCGGGTCCGAATCGGTCATGTATGCGGTCCGGCTCGCTCGTGCCTTCACGAAGCGATCGCGGATCGTGCGGTTCGAGGGTGCGTACCACGGAAGCCACGATGCCGTCCTCGCCAGCTACCGCCCGCGCATGGAGCAAGCCGGCCCGATCGAGGCGCCTCTTCCCGACCCGCCGACGGAGGGATTGATCCCCGGCGCGTGCGAGAAGACCCTCATCGCGACATACAACGACATCGATTCGGTGCGACGTCACTTCCGCGAGAACGATGGCGCGATCGCGGCGGTGTTGATCGAGCCGATCGGGCTGAACTACGGCGTCTGCGCGCCGGTCGACGGATTCATCGAGGAGATTCGCCGGCTCTGCGACGAGCACGACACCCTGTTGATCTTCGACGAGGTCAAGACCGGCGTGAAGGTCGCGTTCGGTGGAGCGTGCGAGCTGCTGGGCATTCGGCCCGACATCGTCTGCCTCGCGAAATCGATCGGGGGGGGCCTGCCGCTCGGCGCGTTCGGGGCGCGGCGCGAGATCATGAACCTCATCTCGAACGAGGAGGTCCTGCACTCGGGAACCTTTAGCGGCAATCCGGTCTCGGTCGCCGCGGGGATCGCGACGCTGAAGACGATCCTGACTCGCGAAACCTATGCGCAGCTCGACACCGCCTCGGTGCAACTCGCGCAGGGATTCGAAGAAGTGATTGATCGGCGCGGCCTGCGCGCCCATGTATCGAGGGTGGGCCCGCACGGGACGCTGTGGTTCGGGCCGGCCCCGATCCGCAACTACCGCGATTTCCTGCGCTGCGACTATGCCAAGTGGATGCGCTTCTACTACGCGATGTCGAACCGGGGGGTGCTGTTCGGGCCGCCCGGCCAGGACGACGAGTGGACGATCAGCGTGGCGCACACCGAGCGCGAGATCGAGGCGACGATCCGCGCGTTCGACGAGGTCGCTCCATCCCTCTAGGAACCTGATTCAGCGCGCCGGCTTCTTCGAGGCGATCAGGTGATCGCCGGGCTTCCTCGTCACCGATCTCCTCCTCCCTTCAGTTCGGCCGAGGACCTGCGGATCACCCGTCCGGGCCGCCGGCCGGTCGTCGCGCCGTCCTCGAAGACCGTCTCGCCATTGACCCAGACACGTGCGATCCCGGCGGAGAGTGCGTGCGGCTCCGCGGGGGTGGCCCGGTCGATCACGGCTTCCGGATCGAACAGCACCAGGTCGGCATAGGCGCCGGCGCGGATGACGCCGCGATCTTCGATTCCCATATGCTTCGCCGCGAGCCCGCTCGACTTGTGGATGGCGGTCGGCAGATCCATGATCTCGCGCTCCCTGACGTAATGCCCGAGAAAGCGCGGGTAGGAGCCATACCCTCGCGGGTGGGAGCCGGCCAGCCCCCCGTCGGTGCAGATGTTCGTGTGCTTCCAGTTCATAAGACGGGCGATGTCCTCCTCGTCCATGCTGGTGGCGATAACGCTCTCGACGCCGCCCTCTCCGGTCCGGGCCCGGTGCTCCTCGGCCTCGCGGATCAGATCGATCAGCGTCGTGACCGGATCACTCCCGCGGAGTTCGGCGATCTCGGCCACCGTCTTCCCCACATAGTCCGCGTTCGGTTTGAACCGGCCGAGGTAGGCCCCCTCCGGTGTCGTGATCTCCGACAGGGCGAACGCAGCGGTCTCCCGGTTCTCGAAATCGCGATCGGGG
>JAZGDH010000110.1:0-2256 GCA_036477555.1 Acidobacteriota bacterium | reverse complement strand
ATTTTCCGCAGCACATCCTCGGTGACGGCGCGACTCCCGGCGAAGTTGCGAACCTCCTGCTCGGTCACCTTGGGGCACCGCAAAACCTGAAGCGCGACCATTTTGGCGGTATCGCGGATCAGAATGGTACGGTCTTCGGCAGTTCCCTTCATCGACAGGCTCAGGCGTTCAGCCACGTTGAGCTTCATGATCCTCTGGAATGCCGGTGTGCGCCGCTCCTCCTCCTCGAAGTTCGCTTCGTCCTCGGGAAGAACGAACGGCACCTCCGCCTCGGGCGGCACCTCCGGCAGCGGTTCATCGAAATCGGCCGGGGTTTCAGGCTCGGGTGTGGGAACCCCCCGGACCTTCTCGTACTTCTTGCCGACGAAATCTGTTTCCAGTTCGGCGAGGCGGCGGCGGTTGACGGCGTCGAGGTTCGGATTGTTGCGCAGCAGCTCGAGGAGGCGCGGATTCTTGATGATCCTCACCTCGTTGGTGACGATCAGATTGAGTGTCTGCGCTGCGGCGGTCGCGGCGAGATGCTCCAGCGTAGGATCGGGTGTCGCCGGATGGGCGACGGCGATCTCGAGGGCGCGGTCGGTCAGCTTCTCCGCCCGGATGAAGTGATCGAGCAGCATCGGGTCGCAGTGCGTATCTCGAAGCAGGGGAGTCAGAATATCGCTGGTTGTCTTGTCGAGGCTCGCGCGCGCCTCCTGAACAACCTGGTCATCGTCGTCCTTCAGCAGGCAGATCTGGATGTAGAGCAGATCCTGCATCGGAATCGGCAGGGTGCCGCGGGCGGCCGTCAGTCGGATCGCCTTCTGGACATCCCCCGCCAGGATCTTCTCGACCAGCGGGTGCCGCGCCGGTGACGCCGCTGCGATGGCGGGTTCAGCGGCCATTGGCTCCTCGACGGCCGCGGCCGCAGGCGAGATGATAATCGTCGATGCGCAAGGTGTAACCGTAGACGCGCTGCCCGGATTCTCCGAGAGGCATGCATTTCTCGCCGTTGACCGACAGCCGGATGGCGGACGCATCGGTGGCGCTCACCCGGATCGACTCGCGGCACTCCATCTCCTCCTGATCGCCGGATCTCATGACCCAGTTGATCGCCTCGTCTCCATCACAAAACAGCTGCACCCACGTACGGCCGCGCGTCTTGAGCCGGACGCTCATCGCCCCGGATTCCTCGACCAGCGCCGCGGCCGGTGTCGTCGTCGGCAACGGTTCGGCCGGCGGCGCATCCCCCGCCGTCCCGGCAGGTCGGTCGGAGGGACGGGAGGGACCTTCCCGGTCCTGCACTCCGCCTCCTTCCGGGGCGTCGGTAGCGGCGCTGTGGTCTACGGCCTGGACGGCGCCGACGAGGGCGGCGATCCGGGCGGTCGTCTCGCCGGTCTCACGATCCCTCTCCTCCGCCGGCGGTCCGGCGGGGATCTTCGTCCCGTCGGTGCTCTCGAGAGGCTGAGGGCTGGCGGTGATCGACTCGAGTTCGGCTCTGGCGGGCCGGGAAGAGTCGCGCGGCATGAAGAAGCTCAGCGCAACGAAGAGAAGACTGATTCCCGCAATCAACCCGAACACCGATGCGAGGACCCGGGTCGACCTGTCCAGCCCGGATCGGCCATCGTCTCCGGCGGACGGAACGGCTCCGTCCGTCGCATGGGGATCGGTCTGCTGGAGCGAGGGTGAGGCGTCGCCATGCTCCCGATGCCCCTGGGCGCCGTGGACGAGAGGCGGAGTCTCCGGTTCCTGCACGAGGCGTCGCCGGGGGGCCACCGCGGGCCGGTGGACGCCTGAGTGGGTCGGGTCGGTCTCCTCGACAGGGCCGGCATCGTGCAGAGCGATCTCGTCGAGGTAGGCGTGGACCATCTCCTCGCAGTCGAGTCCGACATAGGTGGCGTAGGCACGGATAAACCCCTTGTTGAACAGGCCGCCCGGCAGGATTTCAAAACTGTTCTGCTCGAGCGCCTCGAGATAGCGGATATTGACCTTCGTCGCGTCCGAGATCTCGCGCAGGGTCATTTCGCGCAACTCCCGTTCGCGCCTCAGGGTTTCGCCGAAGCTTGCCATGGTTCCCACGCTCGGTATCGTGCAACCCCTTGCGCCGCACGGATTTGCCCTGCAGGGAATGATAAGGATGAGGTCGGGGTTTGTCAAACAAGCACAAATTATTTAGAGTCAACAAGTTGGGCCGGATCGGCGACCCTTCCCCGGACGCCTCCCGGCCTTCCCCCTCCGGCCGCCCCCGGAATCATTTTCCTGGAGGATCCGGCCGATCGC
>JAZGDH010000011.1:0-4873 GCA_036477555.1 Acidobacteriota bacterium | reverse complement strand
CGACCGCCGGATCCAGGACGATGTTGTAGCCGGTGATCTCGTGGAACAGTCTGAAGACGTCCTTCAGGTCGGCGTCCTTGAAGTTCAGCGAGATTGGCTTCCCGGTATACTTCGGGCCACCATCGTGAATCGAGCGACTGCGGAACCTCGAGGGGGCAAAGAGTACGGTCGTGTCATCCCTCTCTACCGGATCGGCCCGGAAGGCCACCTCGTTCGGCTTCCTGTCGACCTGAACATCACCCATGGCCAGCAGCGGGTTCGCCGCGCTGGCTGCAAGTGGGTCGGCGTCGGGCTCATAAATGTCCGGAGCACCCGCATCCGGTGATGGATCGACGTCCGGGGCCGGATCGAGATCCGAGCCCATCGCCATCGGTCCCGGAACATCCGGCGTTTCCGCAGCCAGCGTCTGGGCAATCGGCTCCTGGGTCAGCGGTCCGTGCTGCACGGCGTTGCTCACCGCCTCCTCGTTGAAGTCGATGACGAGCCCGTCGCTGGTCGGGATGATGGCGTACGCCTGCGGCCCGCTCATGTCGAGTACGACGCGCGCCACCGGACGAGGCTTGCTGGCGAACTGCGCCACGCGAACCCGTGAGAGCATTGCGGAGCTGACCGGCACCGCCTTCGTTCCGGCGCGATTGATCACGCCCGGCAGGTCGATGACGAGACGCGGCGGATTCTTGAGCTCGAAATGCTCGGCGGCAAGGATTCCGTCGGCCCTCAGCTTGATGACCGGCGCAGCTCCGGATTCATCGGCCGAAATACCCAGAAGCGATTTCGCGGGCGGTCCCTGCGGCGCCGGAGCCTGAACCACACGCAACGGCTCGGTGTCGAGCGCCGGGGCGGATGTGCCCGGATCGGATGTCCTCACATCCGGATCGCCGACTGGATCGACGTCGCTGTCCAGTTCGGGCAGCGGTTCGAGATCCGCGTCGCTCGACTGTCCGTCGTCCAGAGGCAGCGGCTCGAGCTCATCTCCGTCGTTCAACCCGGCGGAATCATCAATGAGAGGCTCGAGGACCTCACCGTCCGCGAACGGATCGGCAGCGTCCCAATCCTCTTCGGAGTCACCCTCAACGGGCAGCGGCTCGAAGTCGGCGTCCTCACCCGGCTCGGCGGGTGGCTCCGTCTGAAGTTCGTACTCCCCCGATTCGTTCAGAAGAATGTCCAGGCCCGCGTCGGGGTCCTCTTCGGGTTCGTCGCCCAGAGCCACGATGGGCGGCTCGGCCGCATTGTCACCGTCGCTCAGTGAGGGGAAATCGATTACCAGGTCATTACCGTCCAGGTGAATCGACTGGTTTGAGGTGAAGACGTTCTGGAATTCGAACTTCGCAATGACACCGCCGTCGACGCTCTCGACGGAGGTCACGCGGACCGTCTCCACCTGGGGTGAATCGATGGCCACCTGGGATTCGAGCCCCTGGACCTGAACATCCAGCAGTTCGAGAACCAACGTCGTCGGATCGGGCTGATACGAGGTGTAGCTGAAGGGATAGTTCCCCCGCAGCACGACCTCAGTCCCGGACGGCGTGGCCGTGTGATCGATCTGTGAGATGATCACTGCGGCCGGCACGTCGAACGCCGCCAGACCCGGATCGCTGACGGGCTGATTGCCCGAGCAACGCAGGGCGGCCGCGGCGAGAATGACTAGAATCGCGACCTTCCCGAACCTCATAAAGTGCCCTCCTCTGCTGTCGTCAGCCTCTTCGTCACGTCACGGTACGGTTTGATACTCCTGGGATCGTTGACTTCCTGTCGGAACACGACGACACCCGTGTTGCGATTGATGCGCGTGATCTTTCCGTCGTAGAGGGTGTCGCCAACTCTGAGAAAATAGCCCTTGTTGTCGCTGCCATTGAAGAACGCAATCGCGCTCCTCCCCTTTTGCACGATGCCGACCAGGTCGACTTCTGCGATCAGCATTCCCCGAATCCCGCGTGGGCGCGCCCCCGGCTTGCCGGCGAGCAGAGAATCGACCAGCGAGCGGAACGGATCCCGGCGGCCCGCGGGGTCGTACGTGAAACCGCGCCCCTCGAGCATGGCCTCGTTGTCCTGCATGATTCGGTTGATGGTCTCGGCCACGTCCGTCGGCGCCGTCTCATCGCCGTCTGTTCCCTGCTCCCCAGCGACGGTCTGGCCCTCCTGGGGGCTCTCTGCGGCGCTCCCGGCGATGTCCTCCGCGAGCGCGACGGGCGCGCAGACGAGGACGAACGCCAGCATGGCGATCAGGCCGAGGGGATTCGATCGGATCAGGCTCATTGCTCCTGGTCTCCCTGCTTCTTCTCGTCGTAGACGAAGGTCGTCGCGGTAAACGTGGAGGCGATCGAGTGCCCTCCCTTGCGGCTTCCGTTGATGGTTACGCTGCTGACGTTGATGATGCGCGAGTACTTGCTGATCCGATCGAAGAACACGCCGAGATCGTGATAGTCCCCTTCGACCTGCATCATGATCGGGAACTCATGGTAGAACTCCCTGGCGCGCAGCGCTCCCGGATTGAACTGCTGGAGATCCAGGTTCGACTGGTCGGTGAGGTTCTTCACCCACTTTAGAAGCTCTCCGGTCTCGGGGGTGGTCGGCAGGATCGTCAGGAGGTCGGCGAGCTTGAACTGAAGGTTTTCGATCTCCTTCTCGAACTCCGGCAGCTTGGCCTCAATCGCCTGCCCCTTGCGAATCTCGGTCTGCAGCGACTCGAGATTCTGCTGAGCCTCGACGTTCTTCTTTTTCATCTCGCCGAAATTGGGGTACGCGTACCAGGCGACGATGACGAGCGTGACCGCCATGGCCGCGACGACACCGAACTGTCCCCAGAATGGCAGCTTTTTCAGGTCCATCCTCGTCCCCTACTGGAGGGCGCCGGCGCTGCCGGCCCCTGTTCCCTCTTCGCCTGGCAACGGGGCCGGCTCCGGAAGGAACTGACAGGTGAGGGAAAAATCAACGCCCGAATCTACCGCCGAGATCGGTCCCATCACGACGTTCTGAAAGTAGAGCGAGCCGGTCAGGTTGTTGTAGAAATTCGACACCGCGTTGTAGGTCGTCGCCTTGCCGCGGATCTGAATGTTGAACCCGGCCTCGGTCATCGACTCGAGCCAGAGGAAATCGGGCAGCTGCTTGCTGACTTCGTCGAGGAGATGCACCGGTCCGCTCTGATTTTTCTTGAGATCGGTGATCAACTCGATCTTCCGCTGCAACAGCTCCTTCTTCGCCTTGTACTGCTCGCCCTTCTTGATGATCTCCTTCAGCCGGTCGCGCTCCGTCTCGGCCTTCCGTGTCTCCTCCGCGAGAGCCCGATGCTCGCTGCCCAGGCTGTACCAGCGCCAGCCGACGAACAGCACCGCCACGATGACGACGCCGGCCATCAGCGCGTTCTGGCCCAGAGTGCCCACGCCCTCGAACTTCGGCATGCTGACACTGCGCTGGCGGCCCTGATCCGCGGTCGCGATAAGGTTGATTCTGATCATCGCCCGTCCCCCGTTCGACGGCTCGCCAGCCCCACGGCAACTGTGACGCTTGCGCTCATGTCCTCGACCTGTTCGGGCGCTATGCCCTTCCCCACGTGAACCCGGGTGAAGGGGTTGAGAGGCTCGACCGGAACACCGAAGCGTTCGGCAAGCGCCTCGCGCAGATGCGGCACGCGCGATGAGCCGCCAGCCATCACGAGCTTCTCGATGTTTTCGCCGGGCGTCGTGTTCTTGAAGAAGTCGATCGTCTTCTGGATCTCGGTGCCGACGTAGTCATTCACCGACGTCAGGATCGGCGTCACGTTCTCCACCGGGATCCCATCCACCTCTTCCCCGCGCTTCAGCGACTCGGCCTGCTCGAAGCTCAGGCTGAGTTCCTTGCGGATCGCGTCGTTATAGTGGTTACCGCCGACGGAAATATCGCGCCAGAAGATTGACGTCGTCCCCTTGAGGATAGCGACGTTCGTCGTGTTCGCACCGATGTTGACCAGCGCGGTGCCGATCTCATCCTCGGAGTCATAGTTCATCTCGTAGCAGTTCTGCAGCGCGAACACATCGACGTCGACCAGCATCGGATTCCGGCCGGCCTGACTGACGACGGACGTGTAGTCGTTGATCTTGTCCTTCTTGGCGGCCACGAGCAGAACATCCATGTTCCCCTCGCCACCGTCGGCGCCCCTGAGCACCTGGTAGGCGAGATTCACGTCCTCGACATCGAACGGGATGTACTGTTCCGCCTCCCACGGGATCACCTCGGCCAGTTCCTCCTCGGAGGTGGCCGGGATCGATATCTTCTTGATGATCACGCTGTGGCCGGACAGGGCGATGGCAACGTCGGCCCCCTTCATGCGATGGGTGGTCAGAGCCTTCTGGATGGTCTCGATGACGAGTCCCGAATCCATGATCGCCCCGTCGACGATCGCTTCGGGTGAGAGCGGTTCAACCGCCATATTCAGCAGCTGATAGCCTTTTCCCTTGCCCAGATCCTTGAGTTCGACCGCCTTGATGGCGCTGGATCCGATGTCGAGGCCGATGAGATTCTTGCTCTTTGAGAAGAACACCGACGATCTCCTTGGTTCTCTAAGCCTTCCGTGCCTTCCGTGCGACGCCCGTGCCGCTGCGCTGACGCCTTGAATTCACGGAATTTCAATATATCTCGCGACTCCAATATTGCAAGTCGTGCCGTCAAAATCCTTATGGTAGTGTCCTATTTTTGTATAGTTATTAAGTCTATATTACATATGTATTTACGACACGTCATTAACCTGCCTCACTTTTTCAGGATATGGCGGCGACTCGGACAGTGGTCCGTGAGCGCAACCGGCCGGCAGCGGTTCCCTGCCCTGCGGCCAGGGAGCCTCACGCGACGTTGATCGGCTCTTGAGGGGTGTGGTAAAGTCCGTACTTTCCCGCTCAGC
>JAZGDH010000109.1:0-2147 GCA_036477555.1 Acidobacteriota bacterium | reverse complement strand
CGACGGCTCTCTCGAAGTCGTCCGGGCGCCGGCGCGCAGAATCGAAGCGCCGACGGTGGGCGACGCCCCGATGGAAATGCGCAATCGCATCGTCCGGCGAGCTGTCGAGAACCATTCCGTATGCCTCGATCGCCTGGTCCAGTCTGCGGGATCCTCCCCAGAGGACGAGGGCGTCCGCATACTCGAGCCGTTCGGTGGGGCCACCCTGCCGGGCCGCGTCCCGCAGGGGTCTCAAGCGGGGCGCGGACGGGGTCGTCATCTTCCCGCCGGCGGAACCGGTCGATCCTGGATGATCCTCCAGGGCGGGGGCCTGTTGCATGAGCGCGACTACTTCATCGATCTCGGGGTTTATCGCCTGAATGATCCCGCTCTCATCCAGAAACAGTGTGATCGGAACGTAGGAGACCTCGAGCAGGTTGAGGGAGTCGACCATGAGCGGCCAATCCATTCCCTTCCACTGCATGAAGAGGAGGGCCCGGTCGGGATGCTGCTCCTGCAGGATTCCAACCGTCTGCAGGCTCTCGCCGAGTCCCTGCTTTTCGATCGCGGCGTGCCACCCGGGCACGTGCCTGCGGCAGCCCGCTCACCAGGAGGCGAAGACGTGAAGCAGAACCTTGCGCCCGCGGAACTGGGCGAGGGACATCGGCCGGCCGTCTTCGGCCGACGGGAACGTCAGGTTCGGGAACGGCCGACCGATCCCGAAGGCGGACTCTTCTTCACCTTCACCGGCACGAATCGATCCGTCGGGCATACCGGCGGACACGAGGACCAGAGCCGCGACAATGATCGAAACGAAAGATGGAGATCTCAATGCAGCTCCCCTCGAAGCGTCAACCCGCCTCATGACGGCCATGCAGCTTATTGATGACCATGATACAGGAAGAAGACGACCACCGAGAAAGCCGGATACAAAAGATACCCCGCGACCTTCCACGCGAAGATCAGCCCCAGTAACGACATCATCGGATTGCTGCCGATCGACTCGATGAAACGCCCGACGCGCCCGGGCAACAGTCCCTGCAGAACCCCGCTCCCGTCGAGCGGCGGGATCGGGATCAGATTGAACACGAACAGCAGAACGTTCAGGCCGAGGGCCACCGACAGTGTGAACGCCACGGCGTGCATCAGCGAATCGGGTGGCGTGCCCGGCGCCGCCTCGACCAGATGCCCCAGCCCGCCCCGACTGGAGGGGACCAGGCTGCCGCCGCCCAGGAGGACGCGCAGGCTGACGAACGAGATGATCGCCAGAAGCAGATTCGCGGCCGGCCCGGCTGCCGACATCGCGGCGTGACGCTTCGGATGCCTCCGCGCCCAGATCGGATCGTAGGGCGCAGAGGCCCAGCCCATCATCCATCCCGACATGAAGAAGGTGAGGATCGGCACCACCACCGTTCCGAACACCTCGCGCCGGATGTGCGGCAACGGGTTGAGTGAAACCTGTCCGCTGCGGTACGCGGTGTCGTCTCCGCCGAGGCGGGCCACCAGGCTGTGCGCCCCTTCGTGGAAGGTCAGGGTAAAGAGGAAGATGACATACCAGATCGCGAATTCGGCGAACGCCTGCGGACTGTCCATGGGTTATTCTACTCCCCGGCCCGGATTCGGGATCTCCGGTGACGGAGCACCACACAGGGAGGCCTTGTGATGTTCATGCGCCTGGGAGTTGCAGCCGCACTCGCGGCCGCCCTCCTCGCCCTGCCCTCCGTCGTCGCGGCGGGCTCCGAGCCCGGCCAGGAGACGGCCGCCGAGCCCGACGATGACACGGCCGTCGAGGGGGCGCGACCGGCCCCCGACTTCCCCTCCCGCAGTCGATCCCGCTGGATCAACTCGCCACCGCTGACGATGGCCGACCTGCGCGGCCGGGTCGTGCTGCTCAACATCTGGACCTTCGGCTGAATCAACTGCCGCCGAACGCTGCCGTGGGTAGCGTCTCTCGACCACCGCTTCAACGGACGTGGGCTTCAAGTGATTGGAGTCCACTCGCCAGAATTCGAAAAAGAGCGCGAGCCACGACAGGTGCGTCGCGAAGTCAAGAAGCTCGAGATCGAGTATCCGGTCATCCTCGACAACGACTTCAAGATGTGGGACGCGCTCGGCAATCACTACTGGCCGACGTTGTACCTGATCGACCGGAAGGGCGGCATCCGCCT
>JAZGDH010000108.1:0-2910 GCA_036477555.1 Acidobacteriota bacterium | reverse complement strand
GACATCGTGCGCTCTGATGATATCAGCGCCGCCCGCGAGGGCCAAAGCCTCCGCGGCGAGGCTGCCCTCCAGACGCTCCGGGATCGGCAGCTCGAGGGAGCCGCCGATGAACGATTTTCGCGAGGCGCCGATCATGATCGGCAGGCCGAGACTTCTCAGGACGTGCAGGTGACGCAGGATCGCGATGTTGTGGCGCCGCCGCTTTCCAAAGCCGAGACCGGGATCGATGACGATTCGATCGGGGCGCACGCCGGCGCTTACGAGCAGCGCGATTCGGCGTCGCAGGAATGACGCAATCTCCGGCAGAAGATGCGCGTACCGGGGCGAGCGTTGCATCGTCAGGGGGCGCCCCCGGATGTGCTGCACGACGACCGGCAACCCGGTCTCCGCCACGACGGCCGGCATCGCCGGATCGAACGACAGGCCGGAGATGTCGTTCACCATGTCGGCGCCCACCTCTGCTGCGCGCCGTGCGACCTCGGCCTTGGTCGTGTCGATCGAGATGAGCGGACGCCGCCCGCGCCGCCGCGCCAGTCGGCGCCGCAGTCCTTCCAGCACCGGCAGGACACGGCGCAGCTCTTCCTTCAGCGGCACCGGGCGGGAGCCCGGCCGTGTCGACTCGCCACCGACGTCGAGAATCGCAGCCCCCTCGTCGGCCATCCGCAGGGCGTGCTCGATCGCCCGCCGGGGACGGCCGAATCGTCCGCCGTCCGAGAAAGAGTCGGGCGTGACGTTCAGAATGCCCATCACGATCGGACCGTCATCCAGACCGATCCGTCCCCGGCGCAATGCAATCGAGCGGGGGGGAGTGCCGGCCCGCTCGAGCGCCTCCGCGATCTGCAGGGAAGGCTCGCGCGTCACGGGTCGCCGGCGTGCCAGGGGCAGCATCGTGGCGAACGCTCGGCCGCTGCCGCCGAGAACCACGGCCCGGCCGGCGCCGCTCCGCATCCCCGCCGGCCGCGCCGTGCCGCCGCAGCGGATCATCAATCGGCAGAGAAGGGAGGCCGCTGCGGGCCCGAGCGCCTCGAGACGCACGAACTGCATGCTCTCTGCTCCGCGGGCGATGCCGCGGCTCGCGGTTGAGAGGCCGAGGTGGAGCCGGTCCGGTCGCGGGGCCGGCAGTGCGGCCGAAGCCAGCACGAGAACGTTGTGGATCATGGGTGGGCGGGTCTGTCGTGGCGCGATGCGCCGTCGTGTCCTGCTTCGGTACGTTTGTCGTTCAGGCGCGCCGGCGCCGGGCTACGACGGCTGCTTGAGCGGATCGGGCGTGATCACCGGACCGCCCGCATCCTCTTTCTTCGGCTCCGGCGGCCCGGCGGCCTCCTCCGCCACCCGTGCGCGGGCGGCCCGTTTGCGCTCGGCCAGCTCCGCCATATCCTCGCCCTTCACCAGCGCGGTCACCTCTTCCCCATCCAGAACCTCGTACTCCAGAAGAGCCTCGGCGATACGGATCAGGGCGTCACGGTTCGCCGCGAGGACCTCCTCGGCCCGCACATAGGCTTTCTGCACGATCTGCATGACCTCCTGATCGATCAGCGCGGCCGTTGCCTCACTGTAGTCCTGGTGCTGGGCGATCTCCCGGCCGAGGAAGATCTGTTCCTCCTTCTTGCCAAATGTCAATGGACCGATCCGCTCGCTCATGCCCCACTCGCAGACCATCTTGCGGGCCATGTCGGTCGCCTTTTCCAGATCGTCTCCGGCGCCGGTCGTCAGCACGTCCATGAACATCTTCTCGGAGACACGGCCGCCCATCATGACCGACAGCGTGCTGTCGAGGAACTCCCGGGTGTAATTGTGGCGGTCATCGATCGGCAGCTGCTGGGTGACGCCCAGAGCCATCCCGCGCGGGATGATGGTCACCTTGTGGATCGGGTCGGCATCCGGCATGAAGGAGGCGACGAGCGCATGGCCGGCCTCGTGGTAGGCGGTCAACCGTTTCTCCTTCTCGGAGATCATCAGCGAACGGCGCTCGGTCCCCATCAGCACCTTGTCCTTGGCCCCCTCGAAGTCATCCATGAAGACCATCTTCTTCATGTGACGCGCGGCGTTCAGAGCGGCTTCATTGACCAGGTTGGCGAGATCCGCCCCCGAGAAGCCGGGAGAGCCGCGCGCCAGCACATCGAGCGCAACGTCGTCGGCCAGCGGGATCTTACGCGAATGGACCCGGAGGATCTCCTCCCGGCCCTTCACGTCGGGGCGGGGAACGATGACGCGACGATCGAAGCGGCCGGGCCGCAGCAGCGCCGGATCGAGAACGTCCGGACGGTTCGTCGCGGCGATCAGGATCACACCCTCGTTCGACTCGAACCCGTCCATCTCGACCAGCAGCTGGTTCAACGTCTGCTCGCGCTCGTCGTGGCCGCCGCCCAGGCCGGCGCCCCGATGGCGCCCGACGGCGTCGATCTCGTCGATGAAGATGATGCAGGGGGCGTTCTTCTTGCCCTGCTCGAACAGATCGCGCACGCGGGAGGCACCGACACCGACGAACATCTCCACGAAATCGGATCCCGAGATCAAGAAGAACGGAACGTTCGCTTCGCCCGAGATCGCCCGCGCCATGAGGGTCTTGCCGGTTCCCGGCGGACCCATCAGGAGGACACCCTTGGGGATCTTGCCGCCGAGCTTCTGGAACTTCTGCGGCTCCTTGAGGAATTCGATGACCTCCTGCAGTTCCTCTTTCGCTTCTTCGACGCCCGCGACGTCCTTGAACGTCACTTTCTTGGCCTGGCTGCTGCTGAGGCGCGCCTTCGATTTACCGAAGGAGAGGGCCTTGTTCCCTCCGCTCTGCATCTGGCGCATGAAGAAGATCCAGATGCCGATCACCAGCAGCATTGGAAGCCAGCCGAGGAGAGTGAGGAGGTAGGTCGTTTCCTTGGGTTTCTTGGCCTCGATGGAGACGTTGAATCGGCG
>JAZGDH010000107.1:0-2060 GCA_036477555.1 Acidobacteriota bacterium | reverse complement strand
AATGAGCCGATCTTGCGGTAGATGCTGAGGAACGCATCCTGGAGGGCATCCTGCGCATCACTCTCGTTGCGCGTGATCGAGCGCGCCAGTCCGTACACCTTCCCCTCGTAGCGCCGCAGCAGTTCCTCGAATGCGTCGGCCTCTCCCGACTTCAGCGGAGCGACGAGCGCCGCGTCGGGGAGCGAGGCGATCGGCGCCCCGGTCACCGCGTCCTTCATTGTGAAGCATCCGCTGCTGCGGCCCGCAGGGCGATCTCGTCCTCGAGATCGGTCAGGGCCGTCGATCGCGCGGCAACCCGGCCGTCCTCTCCGATCAGTACCGCGTAGGGGATCCCGACCGAGGAGATCCCGTAGAGGGTGGCGATCGGCCCGTTCCAGCCGCCATCGAAGACCTGATGGCCGGGCATATGGCTGTTGTAGCTGAAGGCCTCGAAGGCGCGTCGATCGCCGTCGAGGCTCACCCCGATGATCGCGAGGCGCTCGCCGTGTTCTCCCGCGATCCTCCTGAGCGTCAACGCCGATCCGCGGCAGGGGGGGCACCAGCTGGCCCAGAAATCCACCAGCACCGGGCGGCCCCGCAGCGCGTCGAGCCGGACCTCGACCCCTTCGAGATCGGTCGCCGTGAAGATCGGCGCTTCGGCCCCGACATCGGGCGGTCCTGCGGCCGGCCGGGCGATCGGCGAAGTCTCACGAGGAAGGACGACGCCGAGGGTGCCGGCTCCTCTTCCGAGGACGAGACGGATCTCGGGAGAGGGGCTCGCGGCGATCCGATCGAGCGCATCACCCGGAGAGAGAGGATCGAGGTCGATCAGATTCACGTCGTTCAGAATCAGGATGCGATCGCCAGGCAGGATGCCGGCAGCCGCGGCGGCGGAGCCCGGTTCGATCGCCGCGATCAGGAGACGGCCTTCGCGGACCTCGAGGAGCAGCCCGGCGATGCCGGGCCGCTCCGTCCCGGGCAGCAAGGCCATCCCCCCGCCGGACATCGTATCGGGAGCGCTCCACGGGCCGGTCCTGCCATCGACGGCGTCGCACAGGGTCATGACGAGCGGAGTGCCGATAGCGACGAGCAGGATGGCGGACAGCGGGTGCTTACGGATCATTCGAGACATCGGCATCGTGGGCGGATGATACCACGCGTCCGATGGTCGCCCCGGCAGACTGATCGGTGATCAGACGCTCGCTTCGGGAGGTGGCGGACGGCGTGTTCGTGAGGGATTCAGGATGCTCGGCGGGTCGGTAGGGTGTCCCGCTTTGGCCCGTCCGGCACCCCCGGATGCAACGGCGGCCTGCCCTTCCTCGAGTGTCTCAATCGACGCCTTGACGGTCCGCAGACTGATATCCAGCAGGCGGGCGTGGATCACGGAGGGAGTGAGCAGACGCAGCAGCGGAAGCCGGACCCCGCGGAAGCGCGCCTGCAGTTCCCATGTGATCTTCGTGATTCCGGGGTTGATCTCGCGCACCTTCAGGGATGCGCGGTGCTGGCGAAGAGCGCGGTGGGTCCGGTACGAATCGCGGATCAGCCTGAAGGCGATTTCATTGACCCGCTCACGCCGTGTGATCTGCAGATCGACCCAGAACTTTCGGTCCCGCGAGGTGCCGCGCCACACCGAGCCGACCGAGTGACCATCCCCCTCCCGGAGGCTCCATTCGTCGATTGCGGCGGCGCCGCGGACCCTGCCGTGGCGCGATACGAAATAGGGGAGATCGCTCACCCGGTTCCAGGCGCGCTCGGCCGGCACGTGAACCAGGATAGAGCGGTGGAGCTGCAGACGGGACAGCGAGCGGAATATCCCGCTGGCGGCAACGCTTACTAATATGATGGCGAGGAGCCCGATCAGAATACCCACGACCGCGTTGTTCAATTCCACGATCGACTCCGCCCTCCCGGTTGCCGAACAGTGTGCGTTCGAGCCGGCCATGGGAGTAAACTGTGGTGCATCGAGCGGCGAGAACCAGGCTGCAAGCTTGCAGTCAATAGCAGCCGGTCAGCATGATTTCAAGAGTCTATAATTACCATCCGGTTTCTCCCTGATGCAGGATGGGAACTTACCCTTAGTG
>JAZGDH010000106.1:0-3709 GCA_036477555.1 Acidobacteriota bacterium | reverse complement strand
GAATCGGGGGTGAAGGTGGTGAACGCATCACCGTTCGCATCGGTCACCGGCTGCGCCGGGTTGAACGTTCCATTGAATGTATTGCCGCTCACCGTGTTGTTCTGAAGAGCGAAGTTCATCACGACTCCCGGCAGCCCGGCGCCGCCGGTATCGATAGCCGTCGCCACGAGACAGACCGACTGATTGCAGGATATGACGTTGGTCGTGCTCGACATGCATCCAGTCTGGGTCGTGTCGTTATTCAGGGTGATGGCGCTCAGGTTCCCCTGCACCGTATTAAAGGTGAGCGTCCCAATGGCGGTTCCGGAGCGCGCCTCGACCGTCGTCGTCAGCGTGGTGATCAGATTGACCCTCGCGTTGCCGAACTGATCGGTCTCGATCGGCAGGTTTGAGATCAGCTGCGGGTTCGACGCCGTCCCCAGGAAGATCAGCCCGGCCGTGCTGCTGAAACGGACATCCTGACCGGGGAGCGGCAAGCCGAGCTCGTTGCTGACCGTGGCAACGACCTCCGCCGTTCCGCACATGGCTTCCTGGAGCAGGGTGTTGCACTCCGGCGCCGTGCCGAGGACGACCGTGGTCGGGTTGCCCGACACGACGATGGTCGAGCCGGGCGGCGGGATGGTGTCGGAGTCCTCGCAGGAGGCGAGGGCGAGAAGGGCCAGGGCGGCCGCCGCCGCCAGCGGAATGCGCGTTTGACTGATCATGAATCGTGCTCCTTGATTTTGAAATATACGACGATCCCCGCCGGGAGACCATACGACAGTTGGTTCAGATGCTTCACCAGTCGCTATACGAGGTTCCATCCAGCGCGGTCCCTAACGCCCCGCTGCGAATGTCGTAGACGCCGCCGCCGCCCTCCGGATCCTCGTCGCTCGCCTCTTCGAAGATCGTCTCCCAGCTCTGGTCCGATCCGGTGAATGGATCGGTCGGGAGGCGGCGGATGTACCCCTCGTCGACGAGCGTCTCGAGCGAAGCGGGGTACTTCCCCTTGTCGGCGTAGTACTGATCGAGCAGGTCGCGCAGCACGAACAGATCCTGCTTGAGGACCGCCTCCTTGGCCCGCTGCGGCGTCTGGCGGAGCTGGGCAACGGCGATCCCGGCGAGGATGCCGATGATCGCCACCGCGATCAGAAGCTCGATCAGCGTGAACCCGCGTTCGCCAATCTGCACCCCACCCTTCCGTGCCGGGGCTTTCAGCCTGTTTCTGCTGTTCAGGTTCACGGACACCTCACCACTCGGAATAGTACGACTCGTCCAGGGCCTGGCCCGGATGCGTCGTGTAGACGTCGTAGATGTTCTCTCGGCCCCAGCTGGTCGAATCGGCATCGTCCTGGTACGAGCGCATGCCCCATTCGTGGCTCTTGGTCATCGGATCCATCGGGATGCGCCGGAGAAACTTGATCTTCTGCCCCAGGGAGCCGACCTTCTCGACCCCATCCACCAGGATCTCCAGCTCGGGTGGATAGCATTCCGAATCGACCCCCTCCTTCTCGATCGCGCCGGCATCGCAGAACTTCTTGTACTCGTCGATCGCCCGACGCATCGTGCGGAGCGAGCGGCGCAGGGTCAGCTCGTTCTGTCGTTTGACCGCGAATTTCGCCATCGGCACCACTGCCCCCGCCAGGATCACCAGAACGGCGATGGCGACGACGATCTCGATCAGCGTCACGCCGGACGACCCATCCGCCCGACGGCGCCTCATCAGTTGCGGCATTCCCGTTCGCTCCCCCTACTGGATCACCACGCTCATGTTGCGGCTCTCCGCCGGCATCGGCTGGGCCGTCGGCCCGAGGACCGCCACGCCGGTCAGGTCGAGCAATGTCCGCCCGCTGGTTCTGGCGCGGAACGTCATCTCGATCAGCGTCCCCTGCCCGTCCATGCCGGGCTGCGAGCCCTGCCGCGAGAGACCGACGACCACCTCGCGACCGCCGCCTCCGAGCGAGGCCAGCACGAACACCGTGCCGCCATCCTGGCTCAGGAACGGCGAGGTCCGGGTGGCGCGGACGAATTCGATCATGTCGGGGTCGAAACGCAGATGAAACGGGACACTCCCCACGCCGCTCGCGTTGTCGATCGTCACCCTGACCGTGAACTCCTCTCCAACGGTGGTCGTCAGAAGCGCCGGATCGAGCGCCACGACCGCGGGCCCGCTCGGCTGCTGCTGCGCACCCGGGCTCCCGGTCACCGGCGGTCGGCCGACGGCCCCCGCGCTGTCGGTCGTCGTTCCGGAAACCGAGGGCTCGTCGACGGGCGTCCCGCGGGTGGCCTGATCCGGCGCGGGCGTCGCCGGGATCGCACCGATCACGCCCGCCTGCTCCACCACCGGCTCGGGAATCCCCGGGATCACCCTTGACTCCTCCTCGTCGAACGGGGTGGTGGCGAACGCGCTCTGCGCACTGGCCCCACGCAACTTGATGTTCTGCTCCGTCCCGATCCAGAGCGGCAGCAGATCCTCCTCGGTGATGTCGGGGATCCGGATGATGTGCGGGGTCAGGGTCAGGACGATGTCGGTCTGCTGAACGGTCGTCTCGGTATTGCCGAAGATGCGCCTCAGGATCGGGATGTCCGAGAGGCCCGGGACGCCGCTCAGCGATTTTCTCTCTTCTTCGCGGATCAACCCGGCCAGCAGGTTGGTTTCACCGTCTTTCAGGCGGATCGTCGTTTCGATCTCGCGGGTGCCGATGATCGGCTGCGATATCCCGCCCCCGGCCGCCACGACGCCGGCCAGCGAAGAAACTTCAACTTTGAGGATCAGCGTGATCTCGCGGTTGTGGTGAACACGCGGCTCGAGGTCGATGTTGATCCCGACGTTCTGGTATGTGAACGAGGTGATCGGGATGACCGAGCCGCCGATGTTCTGCGTCGTGTTGAACGTGGTGGTCGGGATCGGAATCCGATCGCCGATCCGCACCGACGCCTTGGCTCCTGCGCTCACCCTCACCTGAGGCCTGGCGATCAGCTGCGCGTCGGCGTCCGTCTTCAGGAAATTCACGATGATGCCCGGCACCGGCCCGACCAGCCAGGAGCCGCTCTGCCTGAGGATATCCAGGTTGTTGAGCGGCACCGAATCGCCGCCCGCGTACGACAGGTTCAGCGACTTGCCGGAGCCGCCTCCCGGGCCGAACAGATCGATGCCCAGATTCTGGAGAAGGTTCCGGTTGATCTCCAGCAGCTCGATATCGATGATCAGCTCCGCTTTCGCCTTGTCGTTCGCCTCGATGATCCTCTGCGCCACCGCCACCCGGTTGGGCGTGTCGCGGATGGTGATGGCGTTGAGGCGGTCATTCTGTGCCAGCTGCCGTGCGTCGAGGAGCGTGCGCAGGAGCACCTGGACATCCTTCACGTCGGCGTTGCTGAGGTAGAAGGTCTGTATGACGAGGTCGTCGTGTTCCTTGTGCTTCTGCTGGCTGTCCTCGGCAATCAGGATCGTGTTCTCGTCCCAGATCTTGAAGAAATGCTTGTTCATCACCATCAGGGTCTGGAGCGCCGACACGAAGGTCACGTCGGCGAGATCGATCGAGATGTTCTTGCTCAGATCGAGCCGCTCGTCATAAATGAAATTGACCCCCGATGCCTTCGACAGCGCGTCATAGATCTTCTCGATCCGCTCGTTCTTGAAGCGCACAACGATCGGGATGTTCGAGGCGGGGTTCAGGCGCGGAGCGTCGCGGCCCGGCGATGCCCATGCCTTCTTCTTCATCTTCTCGAT
>JAZGDH010000105.1:0-18595 GCA_036477555.1 Acidobacteriota bacterium | reverse complement strand
CTCCCCGTCGCACGCGGCGAATCCCCCTCGGTCCTGTATGAAATGGCGACCCGGGTCCACCCACGCGTCGCTCGCGCCGACCGCATTGAGGATGCGCTCGACGCGGGACGACGCGCCGCCGGTCCCGGCGGTCTCTGCGTCGTCAGCGGATCGCTCTATCTGGTCGGCGAGATCAAACGGATCGGGCTCGGGGCGCCGGCTCTTCCCCGGCCCCCCGACGCCGGCCTCTGAGCCGGGCGGGACACGGCCGACGCTTCCCTCAGAACCGAAGGCGAAAATCGAAGCCGGAGCGGCTCGACTTGAACCCGGTGGCCTGCTGCAGGGCGTAGTCGCTGCTCGAGTAGAACGTCTCGAGCGTCGCGCGTGCTCCCAGCATGAGGCCGAATCGCGCCTGCGCCGCGAGCACCTTGTCGTTGGTTCCCGCCTCCACCCGCGCGCCGGTGATGGTGTCGAAGTCCTGGCGGCCGTAGGTTCCCTCGATCCTCCAGAAAATTCTCCGATCGAGGTACTCGTCCCAGATGGCGACCGTCAGCAGCTCCGAATCAAAGCGCTGCGGATCGAAGTACCCATTGTCACGATCGGCGTTGAAGGTGCGATAACGGAGATCGATCAGGCCGCGCACCCCGGGGTTTGCCGCCCGCAGCGTCCAGGTCACCCCCGTCGCGGCGCTCCGGCGGCTGTTGCTGTCGGAGTACGAACCGTACCCGATCTCGCCGAGCAGCATCCAGGAGGGGGCCATCTTGTACTCGAGTGCGATTTCGGCCGTGTCGACGCGGATCCCGCGATCGATCAGGACGGCGGTGTCGAACAGGGCCTCCCGCCCGCCGCTGCCCCTCAACGCAAGCCGCGGACCGACCTCCCAGCGGATGAATCCGCCTCCGATCCCGACCGTCCGGGAATCACCTCCGAAATCCTCCTGCCATGCGGCGCCTACCCGGGCGTGGAAGGTGATCGATCGGATCACGAGCGACGTCAGGCTCCCGACCAGGGTCGCTCCCTCGTTTTCGACCACCTGGCTGAAACTCCCGGCAGGAGGCGCCACCTCATCACATCGAGTCCGATCCTCACAGCGGAATTCCGCGGCGTAGCCGGTGAGCGCGATCCGGATCGTCGTCTGCGGTTCCGCGCGAAAGGTGGTCGACAGCGCGGCGACATCGACCCGGTTACCGTCGTCGTCGCTGAATCGGAAGCCGTCGGCGCCCCCCCGGGGGCGGAGCACTTCCTCGATCTCGCTTTGCAGCGTACGCGCCTCGACGTGATTGGGATGATCCAGAATGATGTTGTTGATCTGCTCCCGCGCCGATCGATCGAGCCCCTGCTGGTGCCGGATCCGCACCATGCCGACGCGAGCCTCGAGACTGCCGGGGGAAGCTCGCATGATGTCGTGATAGAAGCGCGAGGCCTCGTCGTACTCCCCCTTCAGGCTGCGCAGGAACGCCCGCCCGAGGTGCGCTTCGATCATCGCGACCTTTTTATCCTGAAGCCCGACGTAAATCCTCTCGGCTTCATCATACCGACCCCGGAGGCTCAGGACGCGGGCGAGGTCCAGGGATAGCTCGGCATCCTCCGGGGCGAGAGTCAGCGCCCTTCTGAGACTGTCCTCCGCCCGATCCAGCTCACCATCCCCTGTCTGGAGGAATGCCAGACGCCGGAGTGCGTGAACGGACGCGGGGCTCCGCCGGACGGCCTCCGCGTAGAGTTCCCGCGACCGTGCATGTTCGCCGCGCTCGAACGCCGAATCGGCCTCACGCAGCAGCTGATCGATCGTGCGGTCGTCGGTCCCCTCGGACGCCGCGGCCACGACTCGCTCTGCCGCCTTGCCCGGACGGATCGACAGACCGGCCAGCGCGGCGAGTGTCGGGATCATCATGAAGAGGAAGACTGGTCGGAGACGGGTCATTCTGGCCGGGCGGGTCGGGATCGGGCTCACCCCCACGTCCTGACAACGACGGGAAGGGTCCGAAAAAGCCGGGGATGGAGCGCGGGATCGGCCACCATGCGTGCGACCACCGACGATTGTCGGACCGGCGGAATTTTATACAGCAAAGCCCCCATGATTGACAAGCGCGCCCGGGGTTCGCTATGGTCTCCGGTCACCCGCGTCGGTATGAGGTCCGTGTGTCTCGCTCGGCTCTTCGCTGGGCTGCACTGAACCTGCGTTGCACCGCTCACCCCGGCTCGCGCAGAACGATCGTCAGGCGGCGCGGGGAGGGGTGTGGCGTGCGCGCCTTCCGGCACGCGACGGAAATTCCTCTCGAGCCGGAGTGGCTCCAGCGTGCCCGGGACGAGCTGGAACAGGCCCGGCGGTTCGGGGCCCGGCTCGTCGATCTCGAGGACGAGGAATATCCGGCGCTATTACGCGCGTCCTCGGATCCTCCTCCGTTGTTGTACGTCTGGGGCCGGTTGCTCCGCGAGGACGCGCTGGCCATTGCGATCGTCGGGTCCCGTCGCGCGACGCCCCGCGGAACGCTCCTTGCGGAACGGATCGCCGGTGACCTCGCCGGGCGGGGCTTCTGCATCGTCAGTGGTCTGGCGCGCGGGATCGACGCCGCCGGTCATCGTGGGGCGCTCCATGCGTCCGGACGTACGGTGGCGGTGCTCGGATCCGGTCTGAACCGGATTTACCCCCGCGAGCATCAAAGGCTCGCGGAGGCGATCGCTGCGCAGGGCGCCGTGGTGACGGAGTTCCCGTTCGGGATGTCGCCGTTGAAGCGCCACTTCCCCGAGCGGAACAGGGTGATTGCGTGGCTGTCGTGGACGACTATCGTCATCGAGGCGGCGCGCGACAGCGGCTCATTGATCACGGCCGGCCTCGCGGCCGACGAGGGCCGATCGGTGCACGCGGTGCCCGGACCGGTTGACGCGATCGGTTCGGAGGGGACGAACGGGCTGTTGCGCGAAGGCGCGCTGGTCTGCCGGGGCGCCGAAGACGTGCTGGAGGATCTGGCACCCTCGATCGTCGAGGCCGCCGGCCTCCATCGAGGGGGCCCAGAGGGGATCACCGCGGGATCGGTGGCGCGTGGAGCGGGCGCGGCCGGTCTGGAGGCCGCCCATCGGCGCATTCTGGAGTGCCTCCACGGATCCGGCACCCTGTCGATTGACGGCATCGCCGAGACCTGTGGAATGCCCCCCGGGCCGCTGCTTGCGGCGCTTCTGGAGCTGGAGATCAAGGGCCTGGTGAGGCAGTTTCCGGGCGGCTTTTTCGCGGCCCGGACTTGCAATATTTGACAGACGACCCTATTTATCGAACGATAGCCGCCCACCGGAACGGTCCGGGCGCCGTTTTAGGGTTGAGGATCAGGGAGACAGGTCGTGGCAAAATCGCTCGTCATCGTCGAGTCGCCAGCCAAGGCGAAAACGATTCTGAAGTTTCTGGGCCGCAATTACATGGTGAAGGCCTCGATGGGACACGTCCGCGATCTGCCCAAGAAGACGCTCGGTGTGGACGAAAAGAATGACTTCAAGCCGACCTACGAGATCCTGCCCGGACGCAAGAAGATCATCGATGAGCTTAAGAAAGCCGCCAAGTCGGCGGATAAGGTCTTCCTGGCCCCCGACCCCGATCGCGAGGGGGAGGCGATCTGCTGGCACCTGTCGGAAATCCTCAAGAAGACCAACAAGAATCTGTACCGCGTGATGTTCAACGAAATCACCAAGCGCGCGGTCGTACACGGCATCAAGAATCCCTCCAAGCTGGACTTGAACAAGGTCGATGCCCAGCAGACACGGCGCATCCTCGACCGCCTGGTCGGGTACAAGATCAGCCCCCTGCTGTGGGAGAAGGTTCGCCGGGGACTGTCGGCCGGGCGCGTGCAGTCGGTCGCGCTGCGCATCGTCGTGGAGCGCGAGCAGGAGATTCGGGCGTTCGAGCCGGAGGAGTACTGGTCGCTCACGGCTCTGCTCGAGGGTCGGGAGCCCCCTCCCTTCGAGACGAGGCTCTTCAAGATCGACGACAAGAAGGCCGAGCTCAAGAACAAGGAGCAGACCGACGCCGCATTCGCCAGCGCGCGTGACGCCGAGTTCGTCGTCCGCTCGGTCGAGGCGAAGGAAAAGAAGAAGAATCCCATCCCGCCGTTCATCACCAGCAAGCTGCAGCAGGAGGCGTCCCGGAAGCTGAATTTCAGCGTGAAGAAGACGATGACGCTCGCCCAGCGGCTGTATGAAGGAATGGACGTGGGAGAGATGGGCACCGTCGGTCTGATTACCTATATGAGGACCGACTCGACCCGCATCGCGCCCGAAGCCCTGCAGGAGCTGCGCGATTACATCGTGAAGGTCCATGGCCCCGACTACCTGCCCGATGAGCCACGCACCTACAAGTCGGGAAAGATGTCCCAGGGCGCGCACGAGGCGATCCGGCCCACGACGATGGAGCTGACCCCGGAGCACGTGAAACCGTATCTGCAGAAGGACGAGTTCCATCTCTATAGCCTGATCTGGAACCGCTTCCTCGGCTCGCAGATGAAACCGGCGCTCTTCGATGTGACCACCGCCGACATCGAAGCAGGGCGCTGCCTGTTTCGTGCCACCGGCTCGACGATGAAATTTCCGGGCTATCTCGCCGTCTATCAGGACGTCGCAGAGAAGAAGAAGGGTGAGCAGGGAGCCCAACCGGAGGAGGACGATGCCGGGCGGGTGCTCCCCCCGATGTCAAAGGGGGACAAGCTGGCGCTGAAGAAGCTCGATCCGAAGCAGCACTTCACGCAGCCGCCGCCTCGATTCACCGAGGCATCCCTGGTGAAGGAGATGGAGGAGAACGGGATTGGCCGGCCCTCCACCTACGCGAGTATTCTCTCGACCCTGCAGAACCGCGAATACGTCGAGAAGAACGAAGGGAAATTCGTCCCGACCGAGCTGGGAATGACGGTGACGGAACTGCTCGTCGGCCATTTCGGCGACATTGTCGACGTCAATTACACGGCCCGCATGGAGGGGGAACTCGACCAGATCGAAGAGGGGCGGCTCGACTACATCAAAGCCCTGAAGGGTTTCCACAAGCAGTTCATGAAGGACCTCAAGGCCGCCCAGAAAGAAATGAAGAACATCAAGGCCACGGCCGAGCCGACCGATCGCATCTGCGACAAGTGCAGCAAGCCGATGGTCATCAAATGGGGCCGGTACGGCCGGTTCATCGCCTGCTCGGGCTACCCGGAATGCAAGAACACCCAGGAGATGGCCGGCGGAGTGAACGGGGCCAATGACGGAAGCGCCGAGCCGCCGGCGATCCCGGAGGACCACGGGACCTGCGAGAAGTGCAGCGCTCCAATGGTGCTGCGTAAGGGACGCTTTGGCCCCTTCATCGCCTGCTCGGCCTATCCGGACTGCCGGAACACCAAGAAGATCTCCCTTGATAAGGAAGGGCGGATCACGGTCACCAAGAAACCGGATCGCATCCTCGACGCGACCTGTCCGCGATGCAGCAAGCCACTCGCCGTCAAGGACGGCCGCTTCGGTGAGTTCACCGCCTGCTCGACCTATCCCGAGTGCCGCTATATCAAGTTGAAGGAAGTCGGCCTGGACTGTCCGCGGGCCGAGTGCGGTGGAAGGATCGTCGAACGACGGTCACGACGGGGCCGCCTCTTCTTCGGCTGCAGCAACTACCCGGACTGCGAGTTCGTCACCTGGTACCGTCCCGTGGCGGAATCGTGTCCGTCGTGCGGAAAGGATTACGTCCTCGAAAAGGTGACCAAGCGGGACGGCATCACCCATTTCTGCGACGCCGACGGGTGCGGGTTCAAGAAGGCGGTCAATTCCTGATCCCGTGTCGCGATTCGGTTCGGTCCTCGATCTCCCCCTCGATCCGGCACTCCTTACCCTCCTCCTCGCCGAACCGGAACTCGTACAGCAGCAACCGCCCGACGTGCTCGTTCTACCGGTAGAATGGATGGTCGCGTGATGCGCTGGTATCGAAGCCTCTACGACTGGACGCTGCGCTGGGCGTCGACCGGGTCCGCCGGCGTCGCTCTCTTTCTGCTCGCTCTCGCCGAATCGTCCTTCTTCCCGATCCCACCCGACGTGCTGCTGATCGCGATCGTCCTGGCCGATCGGCAGAAGGCATGGCGCGCGGCGGGAATCGCGACCGCCGGCTCGGTGGTCGGAGGACTGATCGGGTATCTGATCGGCTGGGCCTTCTGGAATACCACGGCCGATCTGTTCTATCGCTGGGTGCCGGGGGTCACCCCGGAGGTGTACACCCACGTTGCCGATCTTTACGAAACGCATAACTTCTGGGTCGTTTTCGCGGCCGGATTCACTCCGATACCCTACAAGGTGATCACGATCGGCGCCGGTGTCGCGATGATCTCGCTTCCGATCTTTTTCATCGCCTCGGCTCTGAGCCGCGGTGCCCGCTTCCTGCTGGTGGCGGCTCTGCTGTATCGATTCGGCTCACCGATCCGCCGGTTCCTCGACCGTCACCTCTGGTGGCTCTCCCTGCTTTTCGCCGCGCTCCTGATCGGCGGGTTCGTCGCCCTGACGTCCCTCGGCTGAGGGTGGGGCGTGCTATAATCCTTCACTTCGACAGACACGATCCCGCGCCGTTCGTCTCCCCGCGGGACGATCACGCCCACCCGGAGCAACGACGAGCATGCCAGGCGGACACATTGTCATCGTAGGTGGCGGCCTGGCAGGTAGCGAGGCGGCCTGGCAGGCGGCCCGTCGCGGGCTTACTGTACACCTCTACGAGATGCGCCCGGCCCGATCGACGGCGGTTCACAAGACGCCCGATCTGGCCGAATTGGTCTGCTCGAATTCTCTGAAATCGAATCTGATGGACACGGCGTCGGGTCTGCTCAAGGAGGAGATGCGGCGCTGCGACTCCCTGATCATCCGCATTGCCGACGCCGCGCGGGTTCCGGCCGGAGGTGCTCTGGCAGTCGATCGCGAGCTGTTCGCGCGCAGCGTCACGGAGGCGATTGAAGCGCTCGAAAATGTCCATGTTCATCGCAGCGAGATGACGGCGATCCCGGAGGAGGGTCCATGCATCATTGCGACCGGCCCGCTCGCATCGGACGCGATTGCCGAATCGATCGCCGCCTTCACGGGACACGACTACCTGTACTTCTTCGATGCCATCTCGCCGATCGCGGAGGCCGATTCGATCAATCGCGAACGCACATTCATGGCCTCACGCTATGGCAAGGGGGGTGACGACTACCTGAATTGTCCCCTGACCGAGCCGGAGTACGATCGTTTTTATACGGAACTGATCCACGCGGCGGAAGCTCCGGTTCACGAGTTCGAGAAGAAGATTTATTACTTCGAGGGGTGCCTGCCGATCGAGGAGATGGCGCGCCGCGGTCGCGAGACGCTTCTTTTCGGCCCGATGAAGCCGGTGGGGCTCGTCAATCCCCGCACCGGACGCCGGCCGTTTGCCGTCGTCCAGCTGCGCCAGGACAGCCGGGCGGCCGATTTCTACTCCATGGTCGGGTTCCAGAATCACCTGAAGTTCGGCGAACAGGTGCGGATCTTCCGTCTCATCCCCGGGCTCGAGAACGCGGAGTTTCCGCGACTCGGCCAGGTCCATCGCAACTCGTACATCAACGCACCGGCCATCCTGCTGCCGACGCTGCAGGCGCGACGGCGACGCGATCTCTTTTTCGCCGGTCAGATTTCCGGAGTCGAGGGATACCTGGAGTCGGCTGCTTCGGGGCTGATCGCCGGGATTAACGCTGCCCGCCTGGCCGATCAGCAGGCGCCGATCATTTTCCCGGCCACGACGGCGCTCGGCGCCCTGACGCATTACATCTCGACCGCGGATTCAACTAACTACCAGCCGACCAACATCGCCTTCGGGCTGCTCCCTCCGCTACGCGAGACGATCAGGGACAAGCGGGCAAGGAAGGCCGCCCAGGTCAAACGCGCTCTCGAAGATCTGGAGTCGTTTCAGGAGAGCTTCCTCGTGGCAGGGGCTCCCGCCCGTTAGGAGCCCGGACAGGCTCCTAACAGCCGGCATCCCGGATCTCGCGATCGAGTGCCGGATAGCCCCGCATGTACTCGCGTCTCTCGGCCTTGAGGCGCTCGACTTTCTCGCGATACTCCTGCTGGCGCCCCCCGCGAGCGTAGTACGCCTTCGGACGGAGCAGCATCTCGTCGTCGCCCGAGAGCCCCGGGACGGATGTGGCGATCTCGTAACCGAAATCATCGTCCCGTTCCCAGGCAATGGTTCCCTCGGCGATCGCCTTGACGATCGCGCTGCTGTGCCGGATTCCGACCTTCGTGCTGCGCGAGTCTCCCTCGCTCCCGCCGACACGGCCTGTGTTCATCAGGAACACCTCCATCGGGCACTGCTTCAGAATCTCCAGGAAGCGGTTACCCTGCAGCGCGTGATCGAGGGGGAAGAACGGGTTGGTGCCTGGAATCCGCAGGAAGCGTCCGGCCTCCTCGGCTCCGCCGGCGCTCGTCCCCTTCGTCTCTCCGAGCATGAAGTAGGCGGCCGCCTGAACTCCGCTCAGCCGGGCCACAGCGGGAATGACGCTCTCGTTCCGGTTCAGGATGAGCAGAATATCGGCGCGCCGGATCGATCGCGCATCCCCTGCTCCTTCGACATCGCTCATGCGGAACACGGCCCGCCCGTTCTGGGTGTAGGAGGTGTCGAAGAAGTCGAGCTCGAGCCCCCGCTGCGAGACGTTCTCGAGATAGCTCGTCGCCCTGAGCACAGCCCGGCAGATCGTCGGCTCGGTCTCCTCGGACAGGCCGAAGGTCTTCGCGAAACAACCGTTTTCCGTGGCATGGACCCGCCCGTCCGGCATCACGGCGAGGAAATCATCCTGCACCGGGCGGGATTCATTCTGGCGGGTGAAGGTCGTCGTGGTTTTGCCGGTGCCCGACAGCCCGATGATGAGGGCGACCCGTTCGCGATCGCCCACGGGAATGATCTTGCACCCGGCGTGCATCGCCAGGCCACCCCGGTCGTAGACGATTTTGTTCCACATCCTCAATCCGCCCTTCTTCGATTCGCCGAAGTAATCGGAGTTGAAGACGCGCGTCACGTTATTTTCGAGATCGACTGCGATCAGCCTGTCGTTCGGAAACCCCGGCGCCGGCAGATTGGGCGTGTCGATCACCGTCACCATCGGCTCGAATGCCGAGCTCTCTCCGCTCTCGAGCGGGTAGTAGAGTGTCTGCTGCATGGCGGCGATGTTGGCGTTGGCCGATTCGATGATCAATCTCGCGCGAACCCGGAAAGCCGGATCGTTGCCGATCATGCCGTCGATGACGATCATCTCCCGGGATCGGATGTATTCATCCTGAAGCTGCGCCACACGCGCGCCGGCCGAGCGATCGATCGTCGGTTGCCCGAAATGGCGCCCGGGATCATCGGTGACGATGAAGGTGGAGGACTTGCTACGTGCCGTGACACGGGTCTGGACGTTCAGACTGCCGTAGCGCGTTTCGCGGCTGTTCGGCATCCGCGCGACCAGAATTCTCAGTTCTTCTTGAGAGGGACGCCGGATCACCGATCGGGGCCTGACTAGAAGATCGGCCAGAGATGCGGCGATAACTCCCTTATCTGACAATGAGTTAGCGGTTCTGAGCCCTGAAGACTTTCCCTTCACCCACTTCCCCTGATGGTTGGGCCTGAAAGCCCGCTAGTTTGCATGGAGAGCATACGATTATTTGTACCTCCGCGTGGAGATCCTGTCAAGGAGCACACCATTTGATGTCGATCCGCGGAAAGAATCATGCGTGAAGGGTGAGATCGATCTCCGTGACTCCTCTCCTGCGTTAGAATCACCCCGGCCGCGGAGTGCGCTGCACCGTACCGTTCAGATGACACCCGTTTCACATCACTTCCGTGCGGTCGGAGAGGTTCCAGCTTGCATCGAATCGAAGAGTTCCTCGAGCATCTGCAGCTGGATGTGCGCGCTTCGAAGCAGACGGTTCGGGGCTATGGGACCGACCTGCGTGAGTTCCGGCAGTTTCTCGCGACACGAATTTTCGGCGGCCGCATTCCGGACGAGAAGTCGATCGACCACCTGACGATTCGCGCCTACCTATCCTTCCTGCACGATCGCGGCGTGAGCCGCGCCACGATCGCGCGCAAGCTCGCCGCGTTACGATCCTACTTCCGCTATCTGATCAGGATCGAAGTGCTGAAGCGCAACCCGGCATCGCTGGTCGCGACGCCTCGCCTCGACCAGCGCCTGCCTCATCCGATGCCGCAGGATGAGGTAGAATCACTTCTCGACTCCGCGTTCGGAAAGGATCCGCGTGATGATCGCGATCGCGCGATCCTGGAGCTTCTCTACGCAACCGGAGTGCGCGTCGGCGAGCTGGTCGGAGCCGACCTCGGCGATCTGGAAATGGGCGACACATCGAGGGAAGGGATGTTGCGCGTCTTCGGGAAGGGGAAAAAGGAGCGGATGGTGCCGATCGGATCCAAGGCGGTGAAGGCATTGAGGCATTATCTTCCGGCGAGGATGACACTCGGTGGCGGCGCGTTCCCCCGCGAGGCGGATCGCGATGCGCTGTTTCTCAATGCCCGCGGCGGTCGGCTCTCCGATCGCAGCGTACGACGTATTCTCAATGGAAGGATCCTTCGCGCGGCGGGGGCGCGCAAAGTCTCGCCACATTCGCTGCGCCATTCGTTCGCGACGCATCTGCTCAATGCCGGCGCCGACCTGCGCTCGATCCAGGAATTGCTCGGCCACGCCTCTCTTTCGACGACACAGAAATACACCGCGGTGACGACCCGCCGCCTTCTGGAAGTGCACGAGAGCGCCCACCCGCGTTCGGGAGCGCCCGCCCGAACCGGACGCCGCCGCCCGCGCACGGGGAGGCCTCGCGATGGCGCGACGCAGGCGTGACTCCGAAACGGATGTCCGTCGCAGGGCCCGGGCGCGCCGGACCCGATCAACTGCACGAAAGCGTCCAACCGGACGCCGATCCCGACCGGAGAATCGAATGGTCCCGGCCGGCCGCGTCGTTTCCCTGACCGCCGCGCGTCGGCGCGCTGCGGCGCGGCGACGCGTTGGAACCGAAAGCGTCGTCCCGACCGGATCGGACAGCGGGACTTTACCCACCACCCGCGACTTTCACCTGGCGACCTGCGTCTCCTGCGCACGCGCCGGCGGCCGCGTTCTGATGGACTACTGGGGACGGCAGCGCGATTACGCGATTCGCGAAAAAGGGCGAAACGATTTCGTCACTATCGTCGATCGAGAAGCGGAGGAGGCGATCGTGCGCATCGTCCGCGAGCGCTTTCCGGATCACGCGATCCTCGCCGAAGAATCCCCTCCTTCCGAAGGACGCCTCGGCTACCGCTGGTACATCGACTCGCTGGACGGAACCACCAACTTCATTCACGGGTATCCACTGTTCGCCGTGTCGGTCGGCGTCTCCGATCCGCAGGGCATGCGCGCTGCGGCGGTCTATGATCCGGTGCGGGATGAAATGTTCACCGCCGCACGCGGGCACGGCGCGCACCTCAATGGTGAGCCGATCCGCACCTCGTCGGCCGAGACTCTATCCCGGTCGCTGCTGGTGACCGGAATCCCGTATCGCTCTCTTGCCCGCCTGGAGCAGTATCTCGCCTCGCTCCGCTCCTTCATCCTGGGCGCCTCCGGGCTGCGCCGCGACGGCTCGGCGGCACTCGACCTGGCGTATGTCGCCTGCGGTCGCTACGAAGGCTTCTGGGAGATGTCGCTGTCTCCGTGGGATGTCGCTGCAGGGAGCCTCATCGTCAGTGAGGCTGCAGGGGTGGTGACCGACTTCAGCGGTCGCGATCGCTATATCGAAAGTGGCGACATCATCGCCGCCAATCCGCACGTCCATGCTTCGATGCTTCGCATCGTCCGCGAGGCGTACCGCGAAGACTAGGAGCCGGTACTGCGTGGGGTCGCAAGGTGCGCCGCGAGCCGGATCGCCTCAACCATGCTGGCGCAGTCGGCCACTCCCCGCCCCGCGATATCGTAGGCGGTCCCGTGATCAACCGATGTCCGGAGAAGGGGCAGCCCGAGAGTCATGTTCACCGCGCCTCCGAACGACCGGGTCTTGACCGCGATCGTTCCCTGGTCGTGGTAGAGGGCCAGGACGACATCGAATTCGCCGCGAGCCGCCCGCGTGAAGACGGTGTCGGCCGGCCACGGACCGGATGCCTTCACCCCGGAGGCGATCGCGGCATCGACCGCAGGACGGAGCAGCTCCGACTCCTCGCGGCCGAACAGCCCCCCTTCTCCCCCGTGCGGGTTCAAAGCGCAGACCGCGATGCGCGGATCCTGGCCGAACCACCGCAGGTGTTCATCACGAACGAGACGCAGCCTGCTCTCCAGACGTTTCGTGGTCAGTGACTCGATTGCGTCGCGCAATCCAAGGTGGGTCGTCAGCAGGGCGACCTTCATCTCATCCGATACGAACATCATTGCCACCTCAGACCGATCGATACCGCAAAGATCGGCGAGGATCTCGGTGTGCCCGGGGAAGTCGCGCCCGGAGAGTCTCAGAGCCTCCTTGCTCAGAGGGGCGGTGGCCATTGCCGCGGCCGCTTCCGCGCGGATCAGTGCGACGGCCTGCTTGACATACATCAGGGCGGCCCTCCCTCCCTCGGGCGTGGGGCCCGGCGTCGACGACAGGGGTCCGGCGGAGCCCATATCGAAGAACGCCGCACCTTCTTCCCAGGCATCGAGAGAGATGTCGTCCCCCTGCTTCGATCCCCACTCCATGAATCCGGAGCGTGAAACTTCCCGCCAGGCAGCGGGATCGTCCCTCATGCCGGAGGTCAGGGCACGCGAGCGCTCGAGAATGAGGGTGCGATCACCGATCAGGAGAGGCCGGCAAAGGCGCAGAACCTCGGCGTCGCAGGCGGCCTTCAACGACACTTCGGGTCCGATCCCGAGAGGATCGCCGGTCGTGACGGCGATGATCGGCTTCATCTTCGATTAGACGGATCTGACGCTGCGTTGTTTGATGCTGCGGTGCTGCTCATCCGGACCGCACCGGGCAGGGAAGGGATCAGATGCCGTCGGCGCGCGGGTGTTTCTTGTCCCCGAGCTCCTCGGCCTTGAACATGTATTTTACGCAATCCTTCATGACCATCAGGTTCGGCGCCCCGATCCGATTCACCTTGATGCAGGTGCGGTCGTACCACTCGATGATCCCGCAGATCTCCTCTCCATCCCTCAGGACCACGATCATCGGGGTCTTACTGTTCATCTGTTTCAGATAGTAGAAGGCCTCGGCATTCGTCTGATCCGGGGGGGCCTGCTTGCGCCTCGGCCCGCGCGTGGTCAACCGGTCCTTCAGATCGGAAAGATTCGGGCGAATCAGGCGGCGGTTCCCCTGCATCTCGCCCCGTCGATCGGCCACGACTCCACCCCCGCCCCTGGTATCCGTGTTCAAGCGACGCATCGACTTGAAACCTCGCGCCGGCACCACTGACTGCTCTCGTCAGTCAGGCTGCCGGATTAATAATGATTGTCTATTTCCGACTGAAATTCACTTTCCCGGTTGTGGAGCCTGGACGAGTCTGCACACTTCGCACCTCGATCCCATTTCGTGCCGGCTCTTGTAGCGGTCGGTTGTTTGAACTCTCTGTGGGATGTTAGCACAGGTCCGTGGCCCTGCCAAGCAGTCAATCCAGTCGCGCCTGCTCCGGAGCTGGCTCGTCTTTGAGGGGAGAAACCACCAGGTAACGCTCGTATTTCGGCATCACCTTGACGTAGCTGTCCTTCCAGAGTTTACGCACGTATCGATCGAACCGGGGTTTGAATTTTTCCTTCCGGACGATCTCATAAATCTCATCCTGCACCTCCTCGATCGGTGTGACGATCCGTGGCGTCAATTTCTCGAGGCGAACCACGTGCAGTGAGCGGCCCGTGTCGATCGGGTCACTGATCTCCTCCGGCTTCAGCTTCATCACCACCCGGGCGATCACGGGATTGAGGTCGGCCTCCGAGAACGGGCCGAGCAGCCCGCCCGATTCCTTCGAGCCCGCTTCGGAGCGCGTTGCGATCAGGTCGAGGAACTCGGCGCCATTACGAGCCTCCTCGGTGATCGCCACGGCCCGCCCCATGACATCCTCCATCTCGTCCGGTTCATAGAACAGCACAATTTCTCTGAAGGTCACGGTCGGCGCGGTGACGTACTTCTCAATGTGCGCGTCGTAGTAGCCTGCCGTCTCGCGGTCGCTCACGCTGATCTTCCGCCGGACATCGTAGTTGACGATCTCCTGAGGTACGGCCAGTCGGACGAGCTGTTCCTCGAGATCCACTCGCGTCATGCCCTGTTCGGCCAGGATCCGTACCAGCTCCTCGTCGCTTTCAATACCCTGCTGCTTCAGGAAATCGGAGATCAGCCCTTCGCGAACCTTCTCGAGGTCGAACATCGTTTCGGCCCGTTCGACCAGCAGCAGCTCGGTAATGAGATTCGCGAGCAGCGTGTCTTCCGCAGCGCGCAGGTGCTGATCGAGATCGACGCCGGAGTATTTCTGGTAGACCTCCTGAAGAATGTACTGCCCGCGCTCGTCGAATTCGCTCTTGGTGATGATCCGATTGTTGACGCGCGCGACGATCTCTTCCACGATCGCCGCTTGAAGGGGAGCGGCGAGCAGGGCGCAGAGAAGCAGGAGGGTCGTGACCAGCGCGCGGCGACGTGCGCCGCACCGTTCACCTGAATTCACCCACGTAGTCGAACGGGAGGATGGAGCGGTTGACCCGGATCTCCGTCGCCTCCTTGAGATCGGTGATGAACCGGCGCAGGGCCTGCTCGCCCTTCTGCTGGAATAGCTCGACCTGCACACGGCGACGGGTCTCCTCGGGATCCTGGTCATCGGCATCGACCTTACGCACGAGCTGAAACACGAAGAACCGACGCGCGTGCTCCAGCACCGGACTCACCTCGCCCAGCGACAGGGCGAAGATCGGCTCGCGGAGCTCCACTGGCAGCTCGGCCTCTTCGTAGGTTCGCGCCTGGCCGCCATCCGGAGCCACCGAGTGCTCCTGTGCCAGGGCCTCGAATTTCGAAGGACCTTCCGCAAGCTGCACTCTGAGCCGTTCCGCGAGCATCCTATCATCCACCAGAATCTGGCGCAGGACAACCATGCGGGGTGAGCGCCGCAGCTCCGGGTGTTTCTTCAGATAATCGTCCACCTCTCCGGGCGTCACCTGCACCTTGCTGAGCACCGACTCGTCTTTTACTTTTTGAAGGATGAGGCTCGCCCGAACGCTCCGGCGGAACGCTTCCTTTCCTCCGGGCCCGGCGTCCGCCTCCCCCTCCGTCACACCGATCTGAGCCATGAAGGCGTCGACCTCCGCCTCGGAGACGACGATCTCCATGCCCGTCGCCGTGCCGAGCAGAAGATGTTCCTCGAGATACTGATCGAGCAACCGGCTCTTGATCGTATTTTCCTCGTCGCCTTCGTCGGGATCACCGACCGCGTTTTCGATGAGGTAGCTCTCGAATCCATCGTACGACAGCGGCTCCTCATCGAGCATTGCGACAACCTGCCCTGCCGTGGAGGAACTCTGTTTCTCGTCGGCTGCGGCGCGCTCTCGTCGTCCTTCGCAGGATGGAAGCAGGAGAGCGAGAAGGACCACCGGAACGCACAGAGCGCCCCTGTCCGGGATCCGGGAACGAAAGATCGCTTTCACCTGTCTCCGATGGACGGCATCGTCGTGGAAGGATGTACCTCGCGGCGGATGCTAGCACACGCCCCGAGGGCCTGCAACAACTCGCGAACAGCCTCGATCCGGTGTCGATCGCCCGCTCGGCCCGCCTCCCCCAGCTCGGCCTTCATCAGACCGCCGGGGGTGATCTGAATTCCCGGACGCTCGGACGCGAGGGCGACCAGACGTTGCGGATCGATCGGCGATTCCTCCGAGAAGCGCACCCGTGCCCGCTCCCCGCTGACGTCGATCGAGCGGATGTGTAGTCGATCGGCCAGCAGTCGCAATGAGGCGAGTCCGAGCAGGTGCTCGGCCTGGATCGGCAGATCACCGTAGAGATCGCCGATGCGATCCCGGATCTGACCGATTTCCTCCTCATCGGTCACCGAGGCGATCTTCTTGTAGAGCACCAGTCGCTCGCTGAAGTCCGGAATCGCCTGCTCGGGGATACGGATATCAATTCCCAGGTTAATTTGGACCTTGTGCTCCGGCGGCGGCGGTTCCCCCTTCAACTCGTGCACCGCGCGCTCCAGGAGCTGACAGTACATATCGAACCCGACGGCCGCGATGTGCCCGCTCTGCTCGGCGCCCAGCAGATTGCCGGCTCCCCGGATCTCCAGATCCATCGCCGCAATCCGGAACCCGGAGCCGAGTTCGGTGAACTCCTGCAGCGCCTTCAGCCGGCGCCGCGCGATCGGCGTCAGGGTGGCCCGCGGCGGCACCAGCAGATAAGCGTAGGCCCGCCGATCGGATCGTCCCACACGACCGCGAAGCTGGTACAGCTGCGAGAGACCAAACCGATCGGCCCGGTTCACGATGATGGTATTGACTCGGGGGATATCGAGGCCGTTCTCGATGATGGTCGTCGCCACCAGGACATCGAACTCTCCTTCGAGGAAGCGCACCATGGTCTTCTCGAGCAGCGCCTCGCTCAACTGGCCATGAGCGATGCCGATCCGCGCCTCGGGAACGAGCTTGTTGAGCAGCCTCGACATTGAACCGATCGAGCCCACTCTGTTGTGCACGAAGTAGACCTGCCCTCCGCGTTTCAGCTCGTTGCGCACCGCCGCGGCAATCATCCCCTCGCGAAACGGCGTGATCGCCGTCTGTATGGCGAGGCGGTTCTCGGGCGGCGTCTCGATGACCGACATGTCCCGGATGCCCGCGAGCGACATCTGCAGGGTCCGGGGGATCGGCGTCGCGGTCAGCGTCATGACATCGATGTTTTTCTTGATCGCCTTGATCGCTTCCTTGTGAGTCACGCCGAAGCGCTGCTCCTCGTCCGCGATCAGGAGCCCCAGGTCTCGGAAGCGCACATCCTTCGAGAGCAACCGGTGCGTGCCGACCAGAATATCGATCGATCCATTCGCGACCCCCTCCAGGATCTCCTTCTGCTCCTTTGGGGATCGGAACCGGGACAGCATTTCGATCGAGGCGGGCCAGGATGAGAACCGCTCGCGAAATGTGTTCAGGTGCTGAAAGGCGAGCACGGTCGTCGGGCAGAGGAACGCCACCTGTTTCCCGTCCATCACCGCCTTGAATGCGGCTCGCATCGCCACTTCGGTCTTGCCGAAGCCGACATCCCCGCAGATCAGCCTGTCCATCGGGACGTCCGATTCCATGTCGGCCTTCACCTCGCGCGTCGTCTTCTCCTGATCCGGCGTGAGCACATAGGGGAAAGCGTCCTCGAACTCCCGCTGCCACGGCGCGTCGGGTGAGAACGCGATACCCGTCGCGGCGCGCCGTGCCGCATAGAGCTCGATCAGGTCCTTCGCCATGTCCTCCATCGTCTTGCGGACGCGCTTCTTGGTCTTTTCCCAGCCGGGCCCACCGAGGCGATCGAGTCGCGGACGCGGTCCACCCATTCCGGAGTAGCGCTGTACGAGATCGAGCCGATCGGTCGGAACGAACAGCCTGTCCCCCCCTTCGTACGCCAGCAGCATGAAATCCCGTTGCGCATCTCCCGAGCCGACCCGTGTCAGCCCGGAGTACCGTCCGATGCCGTGCTCGACGTGCACCACCAGATCGCCAATCTTGAGATCCCTGAAATCGGGACTGAACGCGGCAACCTTGCGCCGTTTCACCTCCCGATCGACATGCTCCCCGAACACCTCCTTCTCGGTGAGGACGAGCAGCCTGCTGCCGGGGAGGTGGAACCCCTGCGAAAGATGACCGCGGGCGATCTGCAGACGGCCCCTGGGGAGGTCCGCCGGCTCCCCTCCGGACGGCGCCCGTTCCAGCACGTCCGTCGTCAGGTCGTACTCGGCCAGCACCTCTGCGAGACGCTCGACGTGTCCCGGACTTTCCATCAGGAACAGCGCAGTCGTGCCCTCCGGCAGTCCTTTCAGATCGACGGACAAATCCTGAAGCCGTCCCCGGTAAGAACGCGCCGGGGCACAGGCGATCCGCCGCAGGCGCTCCGGTTCGTTCTCCTCGAGAGCGAGTTCGCTCATGCGCAAACCCGCGCTCCGAACGCGCTCCTGAAGCGTTCCGCGATCGAGCAGCAGATCGGATGGTGGAGGCATGCCGAAATCCTCCGACAGGTCGAGGCTGGCGTACATCTCGACATACACCCCCTCGAGATCAGAGAGGATCTGGCTCTCCTCCCAGTTCGCCACGATGGCGTCGCCGGCATAGTCGAAGAGCGACACCGCATCCGGCTCGACGACGCGTACGCACGCCTCGAATCCCGGAAAGTGCCTGCCCGACGCGAGCGCTTCGATTTTCTCCGCGAGATCGTCATGCCCCGTGAGTGCGTCGACGAGCGCGCTCCGCGGCCGCTCCGCCCGTCGCCGTTCGAGCGCCTCCCGCAACCGTCCCAGCGCTTCGGCGCCCCAGGGATATTCCCGCACCGGCGGCACCACGGTCTGCGTCACCCGCCCCGTCGAACGCTGGGTCTCCGGATCGAAGAGTCGCAACGATTCGATCTCTACGTCCCAGAACTCGACCCGGATCGGCCCGCCTTCGCCGGGAGGAAACAGGTCGATGATGCC
>JAZGDH010000104.1:0-5589 GCA_036477555.1 Acidobacteriota bacterium | reverse complement strand
CAATGCCCCGCACATCCCGGTTCACCTCGGCGCTCTGGGGACCTGTGTGCGCCGGCTGCGGGAGGTGATCGCGATGGAGCCTGGCGATGTCGTCGTCACCAACCATCCCGCCTTCGGCGGCTCGCATCTCCCCGATGTGACGGTCGTGACGCCGGTGTTCGCATCGCGCCGGGGAATTGGTCGGCGCGACGCGAGGCCGATCGGGTACGTCGCCAGCCGCGCCCATCACGCCGAGATCGGCGGATCGCGTCCCGGCTCCTTCCCCCCCGCTGCGACGCGACTGATTGAAGAGGGGATCGTCATCCCTCCGACCCACCTGGTGCGCCGCGGGCGGACGCGATGGGACGTGATCAGGCGCCTCCTCCGAAGCTCACCCTGGCCGTCGCGCGCCGTGGAGGACAACCTCGCCGATCTGCGCGCCGCCGTCGCCGCCAACCATGCCGGCGCCGAAGCGCTCGAGCGGCTCGACGCCCAGCGCGGCAGCGCTTCGCTGCGGCGTCTCATGAACGCCCTTCTGGATCTCGCCGAGCGGCGGATGGGCGAGGCGCTCCAGGCGTTCCCCGACGGACGCTACGAGGCCGAGGAGCGGCTCGACGACGGCACGCCGTTGCGCGTGGCCGTGACGATTCGCGGTGGTCGGGCGGCGTTCGACTTCGCAGGATCGGGGGGGATCCATCCCGGCAATCTGAACGCCACCCCGGCCGTCGTGAGGAGCGTGGTCATTTACGTCCTGCGTCTGCTTCTCAAACAGCCTCTCCCTCTCAACGAAGGCCTGCTGCGGCCGATCTCGATCAGTGTGCCGCCCGGCATCCTGAACCCGCCCTTCGGCAAGGATCCATCGACGGATCCGGCGGTGGTGGGCGGCAACGTCGAGACCAGCCAGCGTCTCGTCGACACGCTCCTCAAGGCTCTCGGCCTCGCCGCCTGCAGTCAGGGAACGATGAACAACGTGCTGTTCGGAAACGAGCGTTTCGGATACTACGAGACGATCGGAGGCGGGTGCGGCGCCGGCAGCGGCTTCCACGGCGCCAGCGCGGTTCACAGCCACATGACCAACACCCGTATGACCGATCCCGAGGTGTTCGAGCATCGTTACCCGGCTCGGATCGATGCCCACGCGGTGCGCACCGGATCGGGCGGGAACGGCCGCTTCCGGGGAGGCGATGGGATCACCCGTTCGATCACCTTCCTCGCTCCGATGGAGTTGTCAATCATCAGCCAGCATCGGACGTCCGGCCCCTACGGTCTCGAGGGCGGGCGCCCGGGGCGCGCCGGCGACCAACGGGTGATCCGTTCCGACGGAAGCATCCGCGTCCTCGACTCAATCGACGGTTGTGAGGTGCGCCCCGGCGACCGGCTGATCGTCGAAACCCCCGGAGGCGGCGGCTACGGACCGCCCGATGAGACGGCATGAACCGCCTGCTGACCGTCATGCTCTGGTCGGTGATCGCGGCCGCCTTCATCGGACCCGGGACCATCACCACCTGCGTGTCGGCCGGAGCGCAGTTCGATCTGCAACTGCTCTGGACACTCGGCTTCTCGACCATCGCCTGCCTCGTGCTGCAGGAGGCCTCGGCGCGCGTTACGATCATCACGGGCCGCGATCTCGGCGGAGCGATCCGGCGGCGCCTGCGCGGGCGACGCATCGGCCCGCTCGCACTCCTGCTGGTTCTCGGCGGCATCCTGCTCGGGTGCGCCGCCTACGAGGCGGGGAACATCCTCGGCGCCGTCGCCGGGGCATCCCTCGGCCTGCCATTGTCCGGAACGGCGGTCACACTCGTCTGCGGCGGCGTCTCCGCCCTGCTGCTCTGGTTCGGAAAGACGCGCAACGTCGCGCGCGTCCTGGGCGGCGCGATCGGTCTGATGGGGATCGCGTTCGTGCTCGTGGCGTTCCGCCTCGCTCCCTCACCCGCAGGGATCGTGCACCATCTCCTCGTTCCCTCGGCGCCCGGCGGATCGACTCTTCTCGTTCTCGGCCTGATCGGCACGACGGTCGTGCCGTACAACCTGTTTCTCGGTTCCGAACTGGCTCGCGGTCAGTCGCTCGGCCAGATGAGATTCGGCCTCGCCGTCGCGGTGCCGATCGGCGGTCTCCTGTCGATGGCGATCCTGATCGTCGGCACCGCCGTTCCGGCGCCGTTCGAGTACTCCACGCTCTCCTCCACTCTCACCGATCGACTCGGCGGTGGGGCGGCACCGCTGTTCGCTGTCGGGCTTTTCATCGCCGGTCTCTCCTCCGCCATCACCGCCCCCCTGGCCGCCGCGGTGACGGCGCGCGGTCTGTTCGGCGCCGGACGGCCGGATCTCTGGACCGACCGGGGCCGCCGCTACCGTGCCGTCTGGATCACGGTGCTGCTGGTCGGGGTCGGGTTCGGCCTCGCCGGGACGAAGCCGATTCCGGCCATTCTCCTGGCGCAGGCGTTCAACGGCCTGCTCCTCCCGTTCGTCACGGTGTTTCTCTTCATCGTGATCAACGATGCCGAGGTGATGGGGAACGCCGGCCGGAATCGCTGGTTCGCCAACGTGATGATGGCAGGCGTCACCCTGGTCACTCTGCTGCTCGGCGCGCGCCTGTCCCTCGGAGCCGCCGCCTCCGCCCTCGGGCGGCCCGCCCCGGACGCCGCGACGATACTGATCCTCGCCTCCCTCGCCGCCGCGCTCGTCGCCATTCCGGTCATCCGCGGCGCGCGACGCACGCCATCGGCCGCGGGGTGATTTGACAGCGAGTGCCGCAAGAGCTACCATCCGCAATCCTCGTCAACGAACTCTATCCGTCGATGGTGCCTATGGCGCGATCCCCGTTCGCAATCGGCGGCGGCCCCGCAGGAGAGTAGACATGGGCCGGATGATCCTCGTTTCCAATCGACTACCGGTAACGGTCCGCCGAGTCGGGCAGGAGATCGTCCTGACGCCGAGCGTCGGGGGCCTCGTGGCCGGCCTCGGACCGATCCACGCCGGGCAGGACTCACTCTGGCTCGGCACCCTGGGCGGCGAGATCGATGACGAGCGGCGGGCGGAGCTCACGAAGCGCCGGTTGATCCCGATCACTCTGCCGCGCACGCTCGCGCGGCGGCACTACGAGGGTTATTCGAACGGCGTGCTGTGGCCGCTGTTTCACTACTTTCTCGAATCGGTCGATCACGTTCCCGGCGATTTCGAGGCCTAGCGCCAGGTGAACGAGCGCTTCGCCGACGCCATCATGCAGCACGCCCGCCCGGGCGATCGGATCTGGATCCACGACTATCACCTGATGCTGCTGCCGATGATGTTGCGCGAGCGCCTGCCGAGCGCGCGGATCGGGTTCTTCCTGCATATTCCCTTCCCCTCGTCCGAGGTGTTCCGCGTCCTGCCGCAGGCCGAGGAAATCCTGCGCGGGATCGTCGGTGCCGACCTGATCGGGCTGCACACCTTCGACTACGTACGTCACCTCGCGACCTCGTACCGGCGGCTGTCCGGCAGCGAAATGGAGAGGGACGTGATCGAGTGGGAGCGCGGTCGCTGTCACATCCGCGCCTTCCCGCTCGGTGTCGATGCGCGGAGGTTCTTCGAACTCGCCGCCTCGCCGGAGGCGGAGCGCCGGCTCGGTAACTGGCGACGGCGCGTCGCCGGGCGCAAAGTCGTGCTGGGGGTCGATCGGCTCGATTACAGCAAGGGGTTGCTCCTGAGGCTGGCGACCTACCATCGTCTGTTGCGCGAAGATCCTTCGATGCGCAAGACGGCGGTCTTCATGCAGCTCTGCGTCCCGACGCGCAGCGCCATCTCCCGTTACAGCCGGCTCAAGCAGCAGGTCGAGCAGCGGGTGAGCGAGATCAACGGCGAGTTCGGCGAGATGGGGTACATGCCGGTGCATTACATGTACCGGTCGGTGCAGCCCGAGGAGGTCGCGGCGCTCTACCGCCTCGCCGACGTCGCGATGGTCACGCCCCTCAGGGACGGCATGAATCTGGTCGCCAAGGAGTACATCGCCTCACGCCAGGACGATTCCGGTGTGCTGGTGCTGAGTGAGTGCGCGGGGGCCGCATCGGAGCTGGGCGAGGCGCTCGTCGTCAACCCCTGGGACGTCGAGGGAACGGCAGGGGCGGTCGCGCGGGCCCTCTCGATGGATCCGGAGGAGCAGGCGCGGCGCATGGCGGCGCTTCGCCGTCGCGTCGCGTCGAATACCGCCGCGCGCTGGGCGCAGGGATTCCTCGAAGCACTGGACGAAGCGGCCGTACAGCAGCAGGTTCAGACCCCGCGGGACGAGCACGCATCCTGGAAGGGTCGCCTGGGGCGTTCATTCGCCGCGGCCCGCCGATCCCTGATCGTGCTCGACTATGACGGCACCCTGCAGGAATTCGATGCCGACCCGACGGCGGCCCGGCCGGATGCCGAGTTGATCGCCCTGCTGATGCGCCTTGCTGCAGCCGGTTCGATCGAGATCGTGATTCTCAGCGGCCGCGATCGCGAGAGCCTGTCACACTGGTTCGACAGCCTGCCGGCGCACCTCGTGGCGGAGCACGGTTGTTATCTAAAGACGCGCAAGGGACAGGGCTGGGAGGAGCTTGCCCTCGGCATCGATCCGGAACACCTGTCGGATGTCGCGGAGGTCATGGAGAGCTACGTCGCGCGAACGCCCGGATCGTCCATCGAGCGTAAACGGTCCGGTCTGGCCTGGCATTACCGCAGGGCGAAAGATCCGATCGCCTTGAGGCACGCCCGTGAGCTGGCCCACCATCTGACCGAGCACTTCGCGAACCGTCCGCTACGCGTACAGCGGGGCGCCTGTGTGGTCGAGGTGCACAGCCAGGAGATCGACAAGGGATGGGCCTACCGGACGATCCTCAAACGTCTCGGAAGGTTCGATTTCATTCTGGTGGCGGGAGACGACCGCACTGATGAGGATCTGTTCGAGGAGGTCACGCCGGACGTGTGGTCGATCAAGATCGGCGCCGGTCCGAGCGCCGCCCGCTATCGTCTCGACTCGCCGGAGCGGCTCCGCGCCCTGCTCGGGGCCGCACTTGCACGCCGCGAGGAGTCGCGACGCGCTCGAAAGCCCGTCCCTTCCGCCGGCAGCGGCGGCGGGCAGCGCCGAAACATCCGCCTGGCGAGGCCCGGTCTCCCGGTCGCCTTCACCGAGGACGGCCTGGGTGACAGCTGAGCCGTCCGATCACGCCCCCTGATAGATCTCCATGATCCTGCCCAGCAGCTTGACCGCCTCCGCCTTCGGGCGCTGGAACGAGTTGCGGCCGATGATCGAGCCGAACCCGCCGCCGTCCCGGATCGCCCGGGTCTGCTCCATCAGCTTCTCGTCGGTCGTTCTGGAACCGCCGGAGAAAATCACGATCCGCCGGCTCGCGAACGACGACTGCACGACGTGGCGCACGCGATCGGCCAGAGTCTCGATCGGCACCTTCTCCTTCCCGTACACCACACGTGCCGCGTCCTGTTCGATGTGCGCCGAGGGGAGCTTCACCTTGATGATATCGGCGCCGAGCTGCGCCGCGATCTGCGCCGCATAGGCAACCACGTCGATCGCCGTTTCCCCTTCCTTCGAGAGTTGCGCACCGCGCGGGTACGACCAGATGACGAGGGCGAGCCCGGCCGCTTTCG
>JAZGDH010000103.1:0-3121 GCA_036477555.1 Acidobacteriota bacterium | reverse complement strand
AGCCGGCCCGCCCGTTGACGATCCGGCATCTGCTGACCCACACCTCCGGCCTGCTCTACGGCGGCGAGTCGGACGATGGGGTTGCGGAGATGTATAAACGCGCGGAGGTCTGGAAGGCCGACACGCTCGAGGAGTTCGTGAAACGCCTGGCGGCGCAACCGCTCGCCGCGCAGCCCGGCACGCAGTGGCACTACAGCGTGTCGCTCGACGTCCTGGGCCGGCTCGTCGAGGTGGTCTCGGGCCGCCCGTTCGATCGCTTCCTGAAGGAACGGATCTTCGATCCGCTCGGGATGACCGACACCGGTTTCTTCGTCCCCCGGGGGAAACTCGATCGCCTCGCGGCGAGCTACGGGCCGGATGGTGACGGCGGGATGAAGCTGCTCGACGCGCCGGGCGAGAGCAGCTATCTGGATCCCGAAAAGATCCCCTATGGCGGACACGGGCTGGTCTCGACGGCGGCCGACTATCTGCGCTTCGCCCAGATGCTCGCCAACAGCGGCGAGCTCGACGGCGTGCGCATCCTCGGCCGCAAGACGGTCGACCTGATGATGAGCAATCATCTCGCCCCGGAGCTCGGGCCGGCCCCCCTCGGCGAAGCGGCCGACTGGTACCAGAGCGATCCGCGCGGGCTCGGATTCGGCCTCTCCGGCGCCGTCGTCACCGACGTCGGCCGCGGCGGCCTGTCCGGGACGGCCGGGTCGTTCTTCTGGGGCGGAAACGCCACCACATATTTCTGGGTCGATCGCGAGGAGCGACTGGTCGGGCTGCTGCTGACGCAACTATCGCCGTCCGACACCTATCCGCTCCGCGGCGCGATGCGCGCCCTGACTTACCAGGCGCTGATCGACTAACGCGACGCAGCCGCGGCGCGGTTCACAATGACGCGCGGCGAGCAGCCGCCGCGCCCGGAGGCAACAGATGACGCCGCTTGACTTCGCGCCCCGCATCTCGATCGGACCGCGCGTCCGCAAGTCCCCGTTCTTCGAGTCGACCGTGCGCTGCGGCGTGAAGGCGTTCACCATCTACAACCACATGTACATGCCGACCGTCTACACCGACCCGGTCACCGAGTACTGGAGCCTGGTGAACGACGTGACGATGTGGGACGTCTCCTGCGAGCGCCAGATCGAGATCACCGGCCCCGATGCGGCTCGTTTCGCGCAGTATCTCACCCCCCGAAACCTGTCGAAATACTCCGTCGGCCGCTGCCGCTACATCTTATTGACCGACACGGACGGCGGCATCATCAATGACGCGGTGCTGCTGCGCCTGGGTGAGAACCGGTTCTGGATCTCCCCCGGCGACGGCGACGTTTTGATCTGGGCGAAGGGGGTCGCGATCCATTCCGGCATGAAGGTGTCGATCGCCGAGCCGGACGTCTCGCCGCTGCAGATCCAGGGGCCGAAGGCACCGGAGGTCGCGCGGACGCTGTTCGGGGACTGGGCGGTCGATCTCCCCTACTACCATTTGAAGGAAACCGATCTGAAAGGAATCCCGCTCGTCCTGGCCCGCACCGGCTGGAGCGGCGAGATCGGGTTCGAGCTCTATCTTCAGGATGGAGCGCGCGGGAACGATCTCTGGGAGATGGTGATGGCGGCCGGGAAGCCTCACAAGATCGCGCCGACCGCACCGTCGACGATCCGCAGCGTCGAGGGAGGGCTCCTGTCGTACGTCTCGGACATCACCCCCGAAGACAACCCGTTCACGCTCGGCTTCGATCGTCTGGTCGATCTCGAGATGGAGGCCAATTTCCTCGGCAAGAGCGCCCTCAAGAAGATCAAAGCGGAGGGGGTGTTGCGGCGCCTCGTCGGCGTGGAGGTCGGCGGTGATCCGATCGCCGGCAATGATGCCTTCTGGCCCGTCACCCTCGACGGAAAGAAGATCGGCCACGTGTCGCGCTGCGTCCACTCGCCGCGCCTGAAGAAGAACATCGGCTTCGTGAACGTCCCGACCGCGCAATCGGCGATCGGCTCGAAGTTGAGGATCGAGACACCGTCCGGCGGCGCCGACGCCATCGTCGTGAAGACGCCATTCATCGAATCGAAGAAGAAGATCGGGGGCTGAGCCGAGGCCGGCGACGGCGCGATTCGCCCGGCGATCCCTACGGCCCGGACCACTCCACCTGCGCGTACTCGCCACTGCGGCCCGTGAGGTCCCAGTTGCGCCCCCAGTCCCGGAACCGGCTCTTCGTCCCGCGGCAGACGGTGATATCGGACGACATCCAGTAGGAGGTGTTGGTCACCACCGTCCGTCCCTTGCCATCGAGGCCATCGATCGGCTCGACGTGGCCGTCGATGATCTTCGGGATCGTGACCTTCCATCCTTTCCCCTGCTTCTCGAAGCCGATCGGAACCTTCCGCACACCGAGAAAGTTCCCGATCATGATCGAGAACCAGGCGGTCTGGCCTCCCGCCTGCCCGGAGAGGATCGCCGTCAGCGCCTCCTCCGCCTTCGGGCTCGCCTTCTCGTCCAGGTAGAGCGCCATGCTCCACTGCCCTTCGGCCAGCGGGCCGGGGATGTCCATCAGCACGGCCGCCTTCAGGCCGTCGAGCTTCTCCTTCCCGGCGTGCCCCTCGCGGATGTTCAGACCCCACCAGGTGTGGCAGGCCCCGTGTGACGGCTTACTCTTGCCGAGCGAGATGACGCAGGGACAGAACACCTCGCAGTTACAGCTCAGCACCACCTCGCCCTTGATCCTCCAGGGTGTCTTCATGACGCCTCCCCGATCGTGTGCATCATAGTACGAAGGTACGAAGCGACGCTGCGCTCACCCGAGCAAGCCGAGACCGAGCAGATAGATTCCCCAGCCGACCAGCCCGACTCCCGCGAGGTGCCCGACGAGGTGCCCTCCCGGGGCAGCCTTCTCGAGCATGACGAAGGCGGTCAGCGCTGCCAGCCACAGGATGTTCATCATCCCCAGCACGAACATCAGCAACATCAGCGCCCAGCAGCAGACGACGCAGTAGATGCCGTGCCTCCAACCCATCCGCAGCGCCCCGCGATCGCCCGATCGCCACTCGGTCATCAGGAAGGCGAACGGAGATCGGCAGCGCGCCAGGCAGGCGTGTTTCAACGGGGTCCACTGGAAGATGCCGGCCGCGATCAGAAGCGCCCCGCCGAA
>JAZGDH010000102.1:0-2997 GCA_036477555.1 Acidobacteriota bacterium | reverse complement strand
GGGAGATGAAGGCCAGCAGCGGCGGCGTGCCGAACTGGCCGAACAGGAACCAGGTCATCCCGCGGATGCCGATCCAGCCGAAGGCCGCCAGTGACAGCGTGAAGACGATCCCGAGCCGGAACTCCTCGCTGGTCTGCTGGGCGATCCATGGGGTGATGGCGTCGACCAGCTCCCGGTACAGGAACATCACCTCGAACAGCATGACGAACAGCTCGACGAGGAGCATCTGAATGACGAAACGGTACTCGCCCCGCTTGACGGTGTCGAGGAACGCCTGCAGGCAGGCGAAGCTGCCGAGGATCAGCATCAGGAGGAACATGTACAGGATCGGGCCGGTGAAACGCGGCGCATCCATCCCGACCAGGTCGGCCAGCACCTCGGAGACCGTCGGGTAGAGGGTGTAGGTGAAGATCGTCGCCTCGATCAGGCACCAGAACAGGAGCATCATGAAGGCGATCCACGGTACGCCGGGTTGGAAATACGAGCGCGACAGACGCCCCGTCATCGAGAACGGGGCGATCACGATCTGCCGGAGCGATTCCATGATGAATCGGACCGCCAGACGGGCCAGCGCCAGCACCCAGCCGACGGCGACGAGAGCGAAGCGGAACAGCCCGACCCAGAAATGCCAGATCGCCCGCGCCGCGTCCCACCACCCGAGCAGCATCATCTGAGCGAACCGGATCCGGCCCGAACGGAAGGGGATCGTGTAGAGCGACAGCTGGGTGCACCATAGACCGGCGAGGATCACCACCGCTGGGAAGAGCAGGAAAACGACCTTCCCTGTGGCGGTCCAGCCGTCGGGCGAGAACAGAAAGAACTCCAGCATCTTCTGCTGCGCCTCCAGAACCCACAGGATCGGCGCCATGAGCCGATCCGTGAGCTCCGAGGACATGAACGGCGCCGCGGCGACGAAATTGTTATCCATCCCCTCCCCCTATCCGCCACCCGGCGGGACCAAAGGTCACAAGATGAAGGTAGGCTGCAGGGGATGCCAGTCAAGGATCCTGACCGATCGCTCAAAATCGAATTCGCCTCCATGACGGTTTTCTGAATCGAGGTCAGGCGAGTGTGTCGAACGCGCGACACCCGGTGCCCGGCCGCGGCCCCAGGCAGGACCCGGACAGGATCCTGGACCCGGCTGCTATCATCAGGGAGGTGCAGCATCTTCCGGAGGGGTCTGTCGGAATGCCGCGCGGACTGGCCCGGACAAACAAACCCGCATACCTTAATAAAGGGTGATACAGATGATGGGGTGGTATGAGTCGGACGGCGAGTGAGATGGCGTCGATCGGGATCCATCGTAGACGACGCACGACGCCGTATGCGCCCGTAACCCCCATGCGCCGCGAACGCGACCCCACGCAATACTCGGACAGGTTCCTAGTGAATGTACCCGAGGCTCCGCAACCGCTCGAGATCCTCGCGGTCGGCCATGTCATAGGTCGAAGATCGCGCCGTCGCATCAACCCAGCGGAGAAGATCGTCGCCCATGGGGTTGAGCTCCGCTTGCCGGCCGATCAGGTTGACATCCTCGCCCTCGCCCGCGAGGTCGTGGAGGAAAGCGGTCTTCCTGCGCGTGTCGTACACGTACTTCAGGGTGCCCTGGCGATACCCGATCAGGATCGGCGTTCGTGTGACCCTGGGGGAGAATATCCGCCAGAACCTCTTGCGGGCGCCCGGGTAGGTCTCGAAATAGACGCGGCGGTCGTCGAGCCCGCCGGGTGGCTCGTCCCGATCGCCGGTGAGCAGGTGCGACAGATCGATGCCGGACGTGAATGCGGGGAGCGGGAGATCGAGGAGGGAGAGGATCGTGGGCGCCAGATCAATGAGCCCGACGGGGGCGTCGACCGTGATCCCCCCCGTGATGCGGCCCGGCCAGGCGGCGATCAGCGGGATGCGGACGATCTCCTCGTACAGGAATCGGCCATGACCGACGTAGCCGTGCTCCCCGAGCGCCTCGCCGTGATCGGCGACGATGACGACGAGCGTGTCGCGTTCCAGCCCCAGCGCCCGGAGGGTGGCGAGCAGCGATCCGATCTGGTCGTCCATATGCCGGATCTCGCTGTCGTATTTCAGGGTGCGCGGGGCGATGGAACGGGTCGCCTCCATGGTGTCCGGTCCGAGGGCGTCGAAGAGTTCCGGCCGGCGCACGTACGGCGCATGAGGATCGAAGTAATGGACCCAGAGGAAGAATCTCTCCCCGGCGTGGCGCTTCATCCAGGTCCGGGCCGGAGGGGTGACCTGGTGCGCGAACCGCTGGGTGTTCACCAGATGGTAGCGGTCCTGCATCGAGTCGTCGTAGAGGTCGAATCCCTGATCGAGGCCCGACAGTCCGGCACGCAGAGTCCAACCCGAAAGAAAGGCGCCGGTTCTGTACCCGGCGTCGCTCAGTCGCTCGGCGAGCGTCCGGGCCTCCGGCGGCAGGGGGACGCCGTTGCGGACGGCCCCGTGTTCGTGGGGGTGGAGGCCGGTCATCATCGTCGCGTGCGCGGGTCCGGTCAGCGGGATCTGGGTGAGCGCCCGGGTGAAGCGCACCCCGCGGCCGGCGACGGAATCGATCACGGGCGATGTCGGCAGCGCGTAGCCGTAGCATCCGAGATGATCGACGCGGGTGGTGTCGAGCGTGATCAGCAGGAGGTTCGCTCCTCCGGCGACGTGCGGCGTGGCGCGCGTGATGGCGCCGGCGGCGCCCGGCGCAAGAGTCGGCACGGCGAACAGACAGGCGATGGTGAGGATCTTCAAGATATGGTTCATCGCCCTCGTCCTCCCGGAGCACCATTGCATTCTAGTAGCGTCCCGGCGCGAACGGAAGAGACCCGGGTGGCGGTGTGAGGAATCGATCGCGCGGAGCCCCAAGGTGGGTCAAATCGATGTTGTCGGCCGTCCTGGTGGCCGCCGCCGTCGTGTTTCTGGCACGCACGGCGGGTGATGTCGGATGGCGGGTGCTGGGGGATCGTCTGGCCGGCGCCGATCCGACGCTGCTGTTCCTGGTGC
>JAZGDH010000101.1:0-3087 GCA_036477555.1 Acidobacteriota bacterium | reverse complement strand
TACGATGTCTACAAGGGCAGTATTACAACGGTCGGGACGCTCTCGACGCTCAGCAGCCCGGATGACTGTCTCGTCGTCCCGCGCGTCGCACAGCCGGCGGGAGCCCCAGGTCCGATCTTGTCGGCGCTCGACAACGGCGCCTCCCCGACCGAGGGTACTGCAATCTACTACCTGATTGGCTACGCGCACGAGGGTGCCGGCGGGCTCACCTCGTCCGTTGGACGCAGGAGCGACGGCAGCGTCCGGGACGAGCCGGCGATCTGCCCGTAGGATGATTCTCGCGGCCCCCGGGACCGTCCGGTCCCGGGGGCCGCAGACCACGGAAGCCGATCGCGGCGTGCTACACTCGATCCCATGCCGAGATCGCTCACTCCCGGCCGCCATCTCGCGGCGCTCGTCACCCTTGTGGGCATGTTCCTGTCGGGGTGTCACGGCTCCGAGACACCCGAGGATGAGGTGCGCGCGACACTCCAGCGCGCCCAGCGGGCCGCGACCGACGGCGACCTCGGCGTCCTGACCGAACTGATCTCCGACGACTACGCGGACGAGGTCGGGCGGGATCGGGTCGCCGTCGTCGCCCTGCTGCGCAAACAGTTCATCGAGAGCCGGACGATTCATCTGCTGACCCGTGTGCAGGATGTGGCGGTGCCGGAGGCGGGGCGAGCCGAGGCGAGCATTCTGGTTGCTTCAGGAGAGGCACCCCTCCCGGACGAGGAGGACCTCTCGACGCTCAAGGCCGATCTGTTCCGGTTCGAGATCACCCTTGCGGAGGAAGAGCCGGGCCGGTGGACCGTCGTGCGCGCCGCGTGGCGGCGGATGGGGGCGGGCGGATTGAAGTGAGGTGCGCCGCGCCGATCGCGGTACCCGGGCAGGCTCCTGGTGTCCCGAATCAGAAATACGTCACCAATTGCGCCGGCCCTGCGCGCCGCTGACGGCGTTGCTTCTCCTCCGAATACTCACTGGGCCTGGTACATCGTGAAGACCCTATGGCGATCATCTTTGTATTCGGTCACCGTGCGCCAGCGTCCCAGCCGGCCCGGGCCCTTCCATCTGCATCGTCAGGACGTTCGCCGCTTCATCGTATTCCCCCTCCGAGAACCACGGATAGGCGGCGGTCGAATCGACCCACATTCAAAGAAACGTACCGCGCGCCGGATCGTATCCACAGGTCCCGCGCCCCTCGTAGGGCGAGCCGAGCAGCTCCCCCTCGAGGTGGGTGACCAGCCACAACCCCCCGCAGCTCATCGTCGCCGTCTCCGTCCCCTTCAAGATTTGCGGCGGCTGCCCCGGGGTGTGGACCTCGATGCGGGCCGTCCATTCCCCGGCTGCCTGGGCCAGCACACCGTAATAGGCGCGGCTCGTCCGCTTGGCAGGTCCCGCGACATCCCGGATCGGCCACGGCGGGAAGTCTCCGCCCCGATCATAGGCTAGAATAATCGTTCCGCTTGCGCGGTTGAGGGAGTCGGGAGGAAAACAGGGGATGATGGTGAAGAGAGCATTGTTCGCATTGACGGCTGTTGCCGCGGCCTGCGCCGCCCTGCTGCCGGCGACGGCCCACGGAGGGCAGGATGAGCAAGCCGCTGCGGCGCAGCGGTCGGGCGCCCCGGCGGCCGCCGGACGGGAGGCGGTGATCGAAGGGGTGGTGGTGGGGCGGGCGAATGTCCAGCAGGTCGTCTCGGCCACGTTGACCCATCCGGAGCGCCCGGTACGGCCCGGCCAGGCCGTGACCCTGACCATCGATATGCAGATCGAGAAGGGATGGCACGTCAACTCGGCCCGACCGACCCTCGAGTACCTGATCCCGACGCGAGTGACGTTTCCCGACCTCGATGCCAGACAGGTGGTCGACGTCGCCTATCCCGAGGGACACCTCGTCGAGCTGAAATTCGCGCCCGGGGAAACACTGTCGGTCTATGAGGGGAAGACGACGATACGGGCGACCATCCGTCCCCCTGCGGACGCTCCACTCGGGCGAACGGAGATGCCGGGGCGGTTGACCTACCAGGCCTGCAGCGACAAAGCCTGTCTTCCGCCGGAGACGAGAGAGTTTCGTCTCGCGCTCCTTCTCGAGGGGGCACCGGTGGAGACCGGATGGGCCCGCCCCACCGATGAAGATGAATCGGAGACCGCGGGCGGGGGGGGAACGATCGCAACACGATCGCCGGGTCTCGGAGGTGCGGGCGGAGCCGACCTGGCCGCGCTCCTCCGCGAGCGCGGCCTGCTGACCCTGATCGCGGTCGTATTCGTCGGTGGTCTGGCGCTGAACCTCACGCCGTGCGTCTATCCGATGATCCCGATCACAATCGGATTTTTCTCCAACCAGGCGGCGGGGGGCTGGGGCTGGCGCCTGGGGCTCCCGTCCCTCTACATCTTCGGTATGGCGATCACCTATTCAATCCTGGGGCTGGCGGCCGGGCTGACGGGGGGATTATTCGGCGCCACGCTGCAGAGCCCCTGGCTGGTCGGGGGGCTCGTGGTGCTGTTCGTGGTCATGGCCCTGTCGATGTTCGGCCTGTTCGAATTCCGGATGCCCGCCGCCCTGATGCGCTTCGGCGGCGGCCGCCGCGGCCCGGTCGGCGCCGTGCTGATGGGGGCGACGGTCGGCATCGTGGCTGCGCCCTGCATCGGCCCGTTCATCATCGGTCTGCTGGTGTTCGTCGGTGCCTCCGGTCAACCGCTGCTCGGCTTCTGGCTGTTCTTCGTGCTGGCGGTCGGGCTGGGTCTGCCGAACCTCGTGCTCGGGGTCTTCTCGGGAAGCCTGGCGAGCCTGCCACGGTCGGGTGTATGGCTGATCTACGCGAAGAAGGTGATGGGGATCGGGCTGCTGGCGGTCGCGATCTATTTCCTGCAGCCGTTCCTGCCCGATCAGCAGGTCGGCTGGATCGCCATCAGCTTCGCCGCGGTGTCGGCCGTCTACCTCGCCATCCTGGAGCGCTCGCGAATCACCAGCAACTGGTTTCTCGGCACGCGGGTCCTGATCGGCGCCGCCATCGGGTTCGCCGGGTTGTGGCTCGCGGTGCCGCTGGTCAGCGCCCGGCCGGAGGCGGACTGGATCCCGTACACACATGAGGCGCTCGACGAGGCGCG
>JAZGDH010000100.1:0-2581 GCA_036477555.1 Acidobacteriota bacterium | reverse complement strand
CATAAGGGAACCCTGGGTGAGGTCCTCGGCGCCGCCGGAGTGTCGCAACTGAGGATCGCCGAGACCGAGAAGTACGCCCACGTCACCTATTTCTTCAACGGCGGCGAGGAGCGGACCTTCCCGGGCGAGGATCGCTGTCTCATCCCTTCCCCGAACGTCGCCACCTACGATCACAAGCCGGAGATGAGCGCGGATGAAGTGACGCAGGAGGTGGTGCGCCGGATCGAGTCCGGTGCGCACTCGGTGATCATCCTGAACTACGCCAACGCCGACATGGTCGGGCATACCGGAAAGTACGGCCCGGCCGTGGAGGCCTGCCGCGTGATCGATCGTTGCGTGCGGGTGGTCGTCGACGCGACCGTGCGGCGCGGAGGCGTGGCACTGGTGACCGCGGATCACGGGAACGCCGAGCAGATGATCGATCCCGCGGGGGGTGGTCCGCATACCGCCCACACCATGAACGACGTGCCGTTGTACGTCGCCGGCGAGGCGGTGGCAGGGAAGCGGCTGCGCGAGGGAGGATCGCTGTCCGACGTCGCGCCGACGATCCTGGGGTTGCTCGAGATCCCGCTGCCGAAAGAGATGGAGGGCCGATCCCTGTTCGAGGGATAGGGTTCGGTTGCGTTTCGATCGGTTCGCTCCACGTCGTGTCGCGGAGATCTGTCTGGCCGCGCTGCTGCCGGCCGACTGTCTGTTGTGCGGCGATCCTCTGCCCTGGCGCCAGAGCGGAAGTGTCTGCTTCCCCTGCTGGGATCGTGCTCCCTGGTCGCCCGGTCTCCGGCCACGCACCGATGCACTGCGCGCCGTCCTGTGGGGCGCCGACTACAACGGCGCGATTCGCCATCTGATCCACGCTTTCAAGTTCGGGAAAGTCGACTATCTCGGAGCCCCGCTCGGAGAACACCTGGCGCTCCGGATCGCGCCTCTACTCGGCACGGCGATCCCACGGCCCGATTTCATCGTGCCGGTACCGCTGCACTGGTGGCGCTCGATGCAACGCGGGTTCAACCAGGCGCATCTGCTGGCCGCCGCCATGGCCGGGGTCACCGGCTTCCCTCTTCGGCCGCGCCTTCTCGTCCGCTGCCGCGCGGGGCGCCGACAACTCGGCTTATCACGGCACGAACGGCTGCGCTCCCTTGATGGCTGCTTCAAAGTCCCACGCGGGCTTCGCGGTCGGCGCCCACACATCGGGATCGAGGGCCGGCGGATCCTGCTGGTTGACGACGTGATGACGACCGGGGCGACCCTGCTCGCCTGCGCGCGGGTTCTCCGCCGTGCGGGGGCGCGGTCGGTCGTCGGTTGCGTGCTGGCGCGCACACCGGGTGGCAGCAGCGCGGCTTCAGCACACGCAGAGACCTGATGGATCAGGATGTCGGGGGTGGGATCAGTAGCTGAGCTTGCGCAGGAAGCGCTTGCGTTCGAGCTGCGCCAGCATGGCGAAGTAGGTGCCCTGATGATTCAGGTATCGATCCCAGGTACCGATGAAGGTGACGAGGCGATCGATGCCGCCCTTGGGAATCCAGACTCCGTGGTCGTTCGTGCACTTGTAAATGGCGACGCCCGAGTTGGCCGAGTAGTTCACCGGTCGCAGGACTCCGATGCAGTAGGGGCACTTGACGACCCGCCGGGTCTCTTCGACACCGAGCCGGTAGGTCGGCTTCGACGAAAACCGGTAGCGGGTGACCTGCTTGAGGCGATCGGCCGGAATCGACTTCGGGCCGATCTCGATGATCCACTTCAACCGGCCCTCTTCGAGCCAGGTGCCGCCGCACTGGCCACAGGTGTCGATCGGCACAGTGAAGTAGTGGTTCTCGGTCGTTGCAGAGCCACATCCCGAACAGAACACCGTCTCCCTCTCCCTCCTGAATTCAATTGCGATCGGTCGCTGGAATAAAACTCTTATACGCTGAAACCCCGTTCCCAGCAAGCCTTTTAGAGGATCCAGATCGGCTGTCAGATTTCTAACACAGCACCCGGCGCTCACGACCCGGCCGCTCCGCTGCACCCGCGAATAGAACCGGAGCCGGTTTGACAGGTCGGGGATCGTGCAGTACGATTTATCGGCCGCGCGGCCTTGTGCCGCGCGTCGGTGTTCTTGGGGAGCTTTTCCAACACCCCGTCGTCAATCAAATCCGAGGTATCGAGGTGCATACCATGATCGTCCGCCCAGCCAGCAGATCGTCGGCGCGGTGGCTCAGTGCCTTCGCCGTCACGATCGCGGCGGCCGGCCTGAGTCTCCCGCTTCTGTCCCAGGACGCAGAGAAGGGACCGAAGCTCTATGTCTACCTGGAGCCTTCTGGCCGCTACATGTATGCCGGTGACTCCACCCAGGTCTCCATCCTGTTCAAGAACACCGGCGATGAGCCATGGACGAACCCTGGAATGGACATTGCGGGCGGCTTCGTGGTCACCGACAGTGACGGCAAGCTGCTGGAGAAGAACGAGATCCCTCCTCTGGCGACCGAGACCCAGCCGAAGGTGCTGCAGCCGAACGCCTACTACGGGGAGATCATCGATCTGGAAAAGCTGTTCCCGAAGATCAACCGCATCGGTTCGTATCGCGTCACATGGGAGGCTCCCG
>JAZGDH010000010.1:0-4762 GCA_036477555.1 Acidobacteriota bacterium | reverse complement strand
CCGACCCTCTACGGGACGTGGTGGTGCTCGGCGCCGATCCGATCCCGACACCGATCGGAGGGGGCGGCCAGCCGTCGATCAAAGACACATACGGAGCTGAAGCGCAGGCCGGAGTCGAGACGCCAGGCGAGGAGGCGGCGGGGCACGCGACGCCCGAGATGGCCCCCCCGCCAGAAGGTAAGCTGACCCCGCAACAGATCAAGCCGGAGCCGCCGCCGCTGTCTGCCGCAGAAAAACGCCGCAAGGTCGCGACCTTCCGATCGGAAGGGGAGCGGATGCTGCGCAGGGAGAACTGGCGCGCGGCGCGTGCCGCCTTCCAGGCCGCCCTGGCTCTCGACCCCGTAAATTTCGAGGTCAAGGATCTTGCCGATAGGGCGCAGGTCCGGCTCGACGAGGAGGAGGCGCTGCAGGCGTCGTTCGAATCGGCCAGGAAGCTGTTCGATGAAGGAGAGTACCAGGACTGTCTCTGGAAACTGTATCGGCTGCCGCGCGACAAGGGGTTGGGTGACATCGATCTCTACATTCGCAACGCCTGGTACAACTGGGCGGCGATCTCGCTCAAGGCCGGGGACACGGGCGGCGCGCTCGAGAAAGTCTCCGAGGTGCTGCAGGTTGATCCGACGGATGAGGGCGCGTTGAAGATTGAAGAGGTCGCAGAGAAGTATCGATCACGCCGCAAGGACCGCATCTACTACGTCTTCGCGCAAAAACTCAGGCTGAGGAAAATCGGCGAACGTTAGGAGCCTGTCCCGGTATTGCGTGGGACCGCGTCCGGGACGCCGCGCCGCCGGGATGTTCAGTGGCGAAAGTGGCGTTCCCCCGTGAACACCATGGCGAGACCATGCTCGTCGGCCGCGGCGATCACCTCGTCGTCCTTCACCGATCCGCCGGGCTGCACGACGGCCGTGGCGCCCGCTTCCGCGGCCGCGTCCAGCCCGTCACGAAATGGGAAGAACGCATCCGATGCGAGCGCGGCGCCGCGGGGATCTTCCTGCGCCTTCATGCGCGCCAGCCGCACGGCGTCCACACGGCTCATCTGCCCCGCGCCGATGCCGAGGGTGCGATCCCCCCGGGCCAGGACGATGGCGTTCGACTTCACGTGTTTCGCGACGCGCCAGGCCATGTCCAGCGCCGCGCGCTCGTCGTCCGTCGGCGGGCGTTTCGTGACGACACGCGCGTCCGCAATTCCTGCAAGCTGCTGATCCCACTCCTGCACGAGCAGGCCGCCGGTCACCCGCCGGTAGTCGAAGCCGGAGAAGGCGGCCTTCCCGGGAGTCGATTCCAGCAGGCGCAGCTTCGGTTTGCGCTCCAGAACGCCGCGCGCCTCATCGCTGAAGCGGGGCGCGATGACGCACTCGAGGAACAGCGAAGCGAGCGCATCCGCCGCGCGCGCGTCCACCTCGCGATTGAGCGCCACCACGCCGCCGAACGCCGAGACGGGGTCGGCCTGGCGCGCCCTCTCGAACGCCGCGGCGAGCACATCATCCGTGGCGACGCCGCAGGGGTTGCTGTGCTTGATGACGACGGCAGCCGGGCGGTCGAACTCGAGAGCCAGCCGCCAGCCCGCATCGAGGTCGAGGATGTTATTGAACGACAGCTCCGAACCGTGGATCTGTCTGGCCGCGGCGAGACTGCCCGGAGCGGCCCCCGGCTCCGCATACAGGGCTCCACGCTGGTGCGGATTCTCCCCGTAGCGCAGTTCGCGCGTGAGGCGCAGGTCGAGGCGCAGATCGGTGGGGAAAGAGGGAGCCTCGCCGGGGTCGGCCGCGGTTCGCCCCCCCAGACGGACCTCGAGTTCGTCGCGGATGGCGGTGTCATAGGAGGCCGTGTGAGCGAATGCCTTGATCGCCAGCTCGCGCTTCGTCTCCTGCCGCAGCTCGCCGTGCTCCCGAATCTCCTCGATGACACGGGTGTAGTCGGCCGGGTCGACGATGACGCCGACACGAGAGTGGTTTTTTGCGGCGGCGCGGACCATCGCCGGCCCGCCGATATCGATCATCTCGATCACCTGCTCCAGCCGTGCACCCGGCCGCGCCGCGACGGTGCGGAACGGGTAGAGGTTCACGATCACGAGCCCGATCGGTTCGATCCCGGTGCGCACCAGGTCGGCGCGGTGATTCGCGCGTGACGTATCGGCCAGGATTCCGCCGTGCACCTTGGGATGAAGGCTCTTGACGCGGCCTTCCAGGATTTCGGGATGCCCCGTGTAATGCGAGATCTCGACGGTCGACAATCCCGCGGTGCGCAGCACGTCGGCCGTCCCGCCCGTCGACAGCAGGGTGTACCCGAAAGCCGCAAGCTCCCTCGCCAGATCGACGATGCCGTTCTTGTCGTAGACGCTCAGGATTGCGCGCTTCTTGCCGGGCATCAGGGGCTCCTATCGGGGATGGTGACGCGATCGGCAGGCGTGTCGTCGAGAAACGGCGTGCCGGTCATATCGCCGTTGACGGAGATCCAAACTCTGCGCCAGATCAGAACGATGCCGGTGACCGCCTCGGAGTAGGCGAGCGAGGCGATGCCGTACGGCACCGAACGTTCATCGAGCGCGTGGCGTGTGGCCGGGGTCCCGTCGTCCGTGTACGCCGGCCCGATCAGGACGTAGTTCGGCTCCGCCCGGCGCACGTTCGTCATGATGAAGCGCTCGACATCCCCGTCCTCCAGCTCGCCGGCACGCGATCGATCGAAGACGAACGGAATCCGCGCGAGGCGCTTCTCGACGAAGAGGCGATAGGCCTCGCGGTAAAGCGGTTCACGCGGGTCGGCGTCCGAGACATTGAGCGGAAACGATGCGTCGGAAATGAGATGAGCGAGCGTCCCCATTTCGTAGACGAACTGGCGTATCGATCGGCGCTCGAGCAACAGCTCGCGAACCTCGCCGACTTTGAAGGCGACTCCGGCCGCGGCCATCCCGCCGCGACCCGCCGGGTGCTGGTAGTGCACCTCCTCCTCCTCGCGCCGGGACGGGTCGATCATGCCCCGGGTCAGCCGCCGTTCGTGCGCCTCGAGCACGGCCCGCAGGGAGGGAGGGCTGGCCTTCAGGGCATCCTCGATCATGCGGGTGCGGGTCGCGTCGGTCCAGCAGAACGCCCATGGAGCGGGCCATAGAGCGGCGAGGGTCAGAGTCAGCACGGCAACGCCGCGTCGCGACGGGGGCATGAGCGGATTCTAGCAGCGGGTCACCGCCTTGACAACGAAGAAAACCGTATGCTACCGTCCGGCGCCGATTCAAAAAACCATGAAGAGAATGCTCGAAGGGACGGAACCATTCGGTCCGGAACCACCGTTTTTGCGAGGAGAGAGAACGTGAAACTGACCGGGCACGTGAAGTGGTTCAACAACACGAAAGGGTATGGTTTTATCCAGCAGGACAACGGCGAGGATGTGTTCGTGCACTACTCGGCCATTCAGGAGCAGGGCTTCAAGAGCCTCGAGGAGGGGGAGTCCGTCGAGTTCGAGATCACCCAGGGCCCCAAGGGACCACAGGCCGAGAAGGTCACCAAAGTCGTGGGCGGACCGACGACGGCCACCGAGTAATCTCTCACACCGACACCCGCACGGCGCCGCGGTATAGTCATTGGAATCAGTCCCCGTCCGTGCGTGACTCGGCCGGACTCATGCGCGGGATATAATCCCTCCAGCATGGATAACCTCTGGCGTGACGAGGAGGCGGGTGGCCTCGCCGGCCTGGATCTCCTGATCTACCGCTCGCGACTGATCGGTCGTGAGGCGAACCTCGTCCTCTGGGGCGGCGGGAACACCTCGATCAAGCAGACTGAAACCGACTTCCGGGGCCGTGAGATCCGCGTCATGCGGATCAAGGGGAGCGGATCGGATCTGGAGTCGATCGAGCGGATCGACTTCCCCGGCGTCCGGCTCGATGATCTCGATCCTCTCCGGCATCGGGACGAGATGTCGGACGAGGCGATGGTCGCCTACCTCGCCCATTGCCTGGTCGATCCCGGATCGGGCCGCCCGTCGATCGAGACGCTCCTCCACGCCTTCATCCCCTACCCGCACATCGACCATACCCACGCCGACGCGATCCTCGTTCTGACCAACACGACAGACGGGAAACGCCACGTGGAGGCCTGTTTCGAGGGCCAGGCGATCTGGATCCCGTACCGTCGTCCCGGGTTCCGACTGTCGCGCGAGGTTGCCGCCGCCGTCGAGAAGAACCCCGGAGCCCGCTGCGCGGTCCTCGAAAAGCACGGGCTGATCACGTGGGGCGCCACCGCCCGTGACTCCTATGACGCGATGATCGAGATGAACACCCGCGCCGAGGAATACGCGCGCCGCAAGGAGCGCGATCGCGCGGTATTCGGCAGCACGGTCCGGGCGCCCCTGGATCCCGAAGCGCGACGCAGGGTGGCCGCCGCCGTGGCGCCTCACCTCCGCGGGCTCCTGAGTCGCGCGGACGACGGGGTCGTGTCGCGGGTTGTCCTGCGCTTCAATGATGGCGAAGACGTTCTCGAGTTCGCCGGCTCCGAGGCGGGCCCGCAGCTCTGTCTGGGGGGGCCGGCCACGCCGGATCACGTTCTTTACACGCGCCCGCGCCCTCTTTTTCTGCATCAGGGACTCCCTGATCGCATGGAGGACGATGCCGGCGTCGAGACTCTGAAGAGCGCCATCACGCGTGGTGTGGAGGGGTACGCCTCCTGGTACGACGTCTACTTCCGCAAGAACAGCGACGGCACGACCGTCTCGCTGGCGTCACGGCCGCGCGTGGTTCTGTTGCCGGGAGTCGGCATGTTCACCGCCTGGA
>JAZGDH010000001.1:0-2418 GCA_036477555.1 Acidobacteriota bacterium | reverse complement strand
AACCGCGGGACGACGTCTCCGATCGCTACGGGATCGTCGGCTCCTCGCCAGCCATCAAGGACATATTCCGGGTCATCGACAAGGTCGCCTCTTCGAACGCGACCGTCCTGATCCAGGGCGAGACCGGTACCGGAAAGGAACGGGTCGCCGAGGCGATCCACCGCAATTCGCCCCGCCGCGACGCCCCATTCGTCCGGATGAACTGCGCTTCCCTGCCCGACAACCTCCTCGAAAGTGAGCTGTTCGGTCACGAGAAGGGGGCCTTCACCGGCGCCGATCAGATACGGATCGGTCGGTTCGAGCTGGCCAACGACGGCACACTGTTCCTCGACGAGGTCGGCAACATGAGCGCCAACACCCAGGCGAAGGTGCTGCGCGCCATCCAGAATCAGGAGTTCGAACGCCTGGGCGGAAGCCGGACGATGAAAGTCGATGTCCGGATCATCGCCGCGACGAACATCAACCTGGAAGCAGCGATCAAGGAAGGGCGCTTCCGCGAGGACCTGTACTACCGACTGAACGTCGTCAACATCGGAGTCCCGTCGCTGCGCGAGCGAGCCGAGGACATCGTCCCGCTGGCCGAACACTTCCTGAAGCAATTCGCCCGCGAGCTGCGCCGCCGCGTCAAATCATTCTCCCCGGATGCCGTCAAGCGCCTGCAGGAATACAGCTGGCCCGGCAACGTCCGCGAGCTCGAGAACAGCATCGAGCGCGCCGTCCTGATGTGTGAGAGCGAGGTGATCGGCCCGGCCGAGCTGAGCCTTCTCGATCGTGAACACTCAATCAACATGACGCCGCAACTGGCTGCCGAGCTGCTGAACCTGGAGTCGCTGGAGAAGACCGCGGTCCTGGAAGCCCTCAAACGCAGCAACTGGATCCAGAAGGAAGCGGCCAAGCTCCTCGGGATCAGCAGCCGCGTGATGAACTACAAGGTCCACAAGCACGGGATCACGCACGGCCGCTGGAGCAAGAACCGCGAAAACTAGCGCCACCCCTTTCCCGGTACCCCGTCTTCCCCCTCAGCCTGTCGCGCCGCAGCTCCATCTCCCCCGTTGCCTCGTCTCTGCGATAACATCTCCCTCATGCCGCTCTATCTGTCCGAGCAGGAGGTCGAGCGCCTCCTGACGATGGAGGCCTGCATCGAAGCGGTGGAGGAAGGGCTCCGCCAGTGGGCCGCCGGGACCGCCTCCAACCGGCCGCGCGCGCGCGCCCGGGTGCGCGGTGGTGTGCTGCACGTCTTGCCGGCCGCCTCGGCCACCTGGGGCCGGATGGCGGTCAAATCGTACGCCTCCACCCGGGGTGGTACACGCTTCGTCGTCCTCCTCTACGACATCGAGAGTTCCGACCTCCTGGCGATCATCGAGGCCGACCGGCTGGGGCAGATCCGGACCGGCGCGGCCAGCGGTGTCGCCACACGACACCTGGCGAGAAGGGACGCGCGGGTGCTCGCGGTGCTCGGAACCGGCTGGCAGGCGCGCGGTCAGGTCGCCGCGATCGCCGCCGTGCGCGCGCTAACGGAAATCCGCGCCTTCGGCCGCGACCCCGGACGGCTGACCGTTTTCTGTGAGGAGATCGCATCCGGCACCGGCGTGCGCGTCGTGCCCTCGAAAAGCGCTGCCGAAGCGGTCCGTGGGGCCGACATTGTGACGACCGCCACAAACTCGGCGACGCCGGTTTTCGATGGCTCTTGGCTGGCGGAGGGGACGCACATCAACGCCGTCGGCAGCAATCGGATCGATCGGCGCGAGATCGATCCGGTGACGGTCCGGCGCGCCGATCTCGTCGTCGTCGACTCGATTGAGCAGGCGAGGATCGAGGCGGGGGATCTGGTCGACGATCCGGCTGACGCGGCCAGGCGCTTCGAGGATGATCGCCCCGGCGGGTACTCCCGCGCCCGGCCGGAAACGCCGCCGCTCGAAAGAGCGGTCGAGCTGGCCGGGATCGTCTCGGGCGAGCATCCGGGTCGCGGCTCACGGGACGACATCACCCTGTTCGAATCTCTCGGCATCGGGCTCGAGGACCTCGCGGCCGCTTCGCTCGTGTACGACCGGGCCGTCGAGGCGGGCGCCGGGACGAGCATCCCGCCGGGAGCCTGATAGGATCGGCCGCGCCTGTAGCGGGCGGCCTCGCCGTGTGGCCACGGCCGCCGCGGTCTGCTCGTGGGTAAAGTAAGGAACGGACGATGAGCACCGCCGAGAAGATCGAATCGATTCTGCGTGAGCGCTTCCGGCCGATGCACCTGGAGCTGAGCGACGACTCCGTGAAACATGCCGGACATCCCGGCGCCACCTCGGGCGGCGGACACTTCGATCTGCTGATCGTCTCGGAGCGATTCGAGGGGTGCACGCTGCTCGAGCGGCACCGCATGGTGAACGAAGCGCTCGGCGATCTGATCGGCAGCGAGATCCACGCTCTGGC